>CAYSYY010000401.1:0-2021 GCA_964435265.1 uncultured Gemmatimonadota bacterium | reverse complement strand
ACGCAGGCGCCGATTTGAGGTCTGGTGGGCCAAGCGCCGAACGGGGCGGCGCAAAATACATTACCGCCCTTGCCCCCGGCGATTCGCTGATCGCGAACCACTTCGGGAAAGACCGTATCGAGGTGTATACGCCCGACGGCACTCTCGCCCGTGTCGTTCACCGGAATCTGCCCTTCCAGCCGGTGGAGCCAGTCGAGGATACGGAGCAGACCGAAAACAGCGATGGTTCGATCAGCATGTCGATGAGGCTCGAGTTCGATATCCTCTCGACCGGATTCGCCGTCCGCCCCGACGGCGGGATGTGGGCCGCTCTCGTCGCTCTCACCCAGACCGATCGGCGCCCCGGCGTCGAATCCGAAGACGAGATCCCCCGGCAGTGGGGGATCGACCTCTTCGATGCGGCCGGCCGGTGGCTGGCCCGGCATCGTTTCGGCACCGACTTCGCCATGGCCTACCTCGACTGGGGCTCCGACGGTCTCTATCTCATCAATGCCCAGGAAGATGCCGCGGTCTACCGGTTCGAGATCATGCCGCCGCAGTAGCAGGAGGGCGTTTCGCCGGGGTGCGTCGATGGGTAGTATGGGGCCTGGAGAGGGCAGGTGGTGGTATGGCGGAAGAGTCTGAGACGACCCCGACCGGCGGTACGATCCCGAAGCCGCCCCTGGAACTGACCCCCGAAGAGATCGCAGCTCTCCCCGCCGACGGCGGGGAGCAGTATAACCGGCTGGTCTTCGAAGCCAGCCCCTACCTGCGGCAGCACGCCGCCAATCCGGTGGACTGGTACCCCTGGGGCGAGGCGGCCTTCGCCCGGGCGCGCGGGCTCGACCGGCCGGTCTTCCTCTCTATCGGCTATGCCACCTGCCACTGGTGCCACGTCATGGAGAGGGAGTCCTTCGAGGATCCGGAGGTGGCCCGTCTCCTCAACGAGGCCTTTGTTGCGGTCAAGGTGGACCGCGAGGAGCGCCCCGATCTCGACCACCTCTACATGGCCGTCACCCAGGGGCTGACCGGGAGCGGCGGCTGGCCGATGACGGTCGTGCTCATCCCCGACCGGCGGCCCTTCTTCGCCGGCACGTACTTCCCGCGCACCTCGCGCTACGGACGCCCGGGCCTGCTCGATCTGCTCCCCCGGCTGGCCGAGACCTGGTGGCAGCAGCGTGAGGAGGTGGAACGCTCGGCTGACGAGATCACCGCCTGGCTCGAGCGCGGATCGCAGGGTAGAGAAGGTCCGGTCGGGGGAATCGACCGCGCCGGATCCGGGAAAGCGCGTACCGGGGACGCGACCGGGCGGGTGGGGTCGCTCGACGAAGAGATCCTGCATGAAGCCTTCCGTCAGCTCACCGCCCGCTTCGATCCCGCCGCGGGCGGATTCGGCACCGAACCGAAATTCCCCACCCCCCACCACCTCACCTTCCTGCTCCGCTACTGGCGGCGGACCGGTGCCGCTGACGCGCTGGCCATGGTCGAGATCACCCTGGAGCGCCTGAGTGCCGGCGGGATCCACGATCACCTCGGCGGCGGATTCCACCGCTATGCCACCGACCGGATCTGGTTCATCCCGCACTTCGAGAAGATGCTCTACGATCAGGCTCTGATCGCCCTGGCCGCACTCGACACCCACCAGGCCACGGGGAAGGATCTCTACGCCGACCTCGCCGCCGACATCTTCGCCTACGTCCGGCGCGACCTGACCGCCCCCGAGGGCGGTTTCTACTCGGCCGAGGATGCCGACTCCGAAGGCGAGGAAGGGCGATTCTACGTCTGGACGGCGGAGGAGATCCGGAGGGTGCTGGGCGACGAGGCCGCTCTCTTCGGTGATGCCTACGGAGTCGATGAAGCCGGGAACTGGCGCGGGGAATCCACCCGGCCACCGGCCGGCACCAACATCCTGCACCGGAGGAGGTCTTCCGCGGTCCTGGCCGCCGAGCACGGATGTACCGGGACGGAGATCGCCGCCCGGCTCGGCCGGGCGCGGGAGCGGCTGCTCGAGGTCAGATCGGAACGGGTGCGTCCCCTGCGCG
>CAYSYY010000400.1:0-3966 GCA_964435265.1 uncultured Gemmatimonadota bacterium | reverse complement strand
CCTCGACCTGAGTGACATGCGGATCCTCCTGATCAAGCCGAAATGGTTCGTTCACGGCGGGGTCTACCGGTTCCTGGAGGAAGTCAAGTTCACGCCGCTGCACATCGCGATCATCGCCGCTCTCTCCGACGGCCACGACGTGAAGCTGTGCGATAACGACTGGGATGAGATTCCCTGGGACGAGTCCTTCGACCTCGTAGGCATCACCACGGCCACCTTCACCTCACAGCGGGCCTACGAGCTCGCCGCGCAGTGGCGTTCCCGGGGATCGAAGGTCGTGCTGGGCGGTGTGCATGCCTCGCTGCTGCCCTCCGAATGCCTCGAGCACGCCGACGCGGTGGTCGTGGGAGAGGCCGAGTACATCTGGCCGGACGTACTCCGCGACGCCGAGGCGGGCACCCTCGCAGGGATCTACGCCCAGGACCGTCCGACGGACATGGACGACATTCCCTTCCCGCGCCGGGACCTGTTCAGGGAGGACTACTGGGTGGCGACCGTGCAGGCCACCCGCGGCTGTCCCAACCGGTGCCGGTTCTGCTACCTGCCCAGCGTTCCCTGGCATGAGCACCGCGTCCGGGACATCGATCTCGTCTACCGGGAGCTGCAGGAACTTCCCCAGAAGGTCGTGTTCTTCGTGGATGACAACATGTTCGCCGACGAGGACTACGTCATCCGTCTGTGCGAGCGGATCGCGCCCCTGAAAAAGCTGTGGTCGATCCAGGCGCCGACCAATATCGCCCGGAATCCGACCCTGCTGTCGGCCATGGCCGGGGCCGGATGCTTCCATGTGCAGGTCGGGTTTCAGACGGTCAATCCCGGTTCACTCCGATCGGCGGGTATAGCCCAGAACCGGATCGAGGAGTACAGCGAGGTGGTGCGGGCATTCCACCGGCACCGGATCCTGGTGGTGGGATTCTTCATGTTCGGTTTCGACCACGACGACCACAACATCTTCCGGACCACCGAGGAGGTCATCAGGAAGATCGACCTGGACGACGTGTGCCTCTACATCCTCACCCCGTACCCGGGTACGGAGATGTACGATCAGTTCCTGCGTGAGGGCCGTCTGATCACGAAGGATCGACTCGACTACGGGTGGTCCAATGCGGTCTTCCGGCCGGCTTTGATGAGCCCCGAGGATCTCGAAGGAGGCGTCCAGGGACTCTACGAACGCCTCCACGAGCACTTCCGCGTCACCGCCTGGCCCAAGATTTTCCGCCGCCTGCCCATCCTGCTCAGACAGCCCCACATCCTGCACATCATGGTGAAGTCTCTCTTCAGGCGTATCGACATCTCCCGCAAGCCCGCCTGACCAGGAGCCTGTCGGAGGGACGGCTCCGCTTCACGGCCAGATGACGCGGCAGCGGCGGGCGGTGTTCGATTCGGTCGGCTCGAGCATCCAGAGGTCGCCGGCCGGGTCGAATTCGATATCGCTCACTTTGCCGTCTAGCGGCAGGGCGGCCAGCAGCACCCCCTCCGGCGAGAAGACCTCCAGGCGCACCATCCCCTCCCACTCCTCGTTCTCCTCGGCCGCCTCGGTCGCCTCCTGGTTGAGGATCCGGGTGATCACCCAGAGCCGCCCGGCCGGATCGAAGGCCGCATCGAGGGTGATCTCGTCGGCGCTCTGATCCATCGAAACGTAGACCGAGCTGCCGTCCGGAGAGGTGTTCCGGTTCATCTCGACCGAGGGCTCCTTCGTTCGGAAAGCGGTATCGCGGGTAACGATCAGCTCGAGCTCTCCGGCGGCATAGTCATAGATCCTGATCTCGGGGGTATAGGCATAGGCGACCGCCACCCGGCCGTCGAGGTGGAAGGCCAGGGCGGCCCGGTTTAGCAGGTTCGCCACCTGAGAGTCCTCATGCTCAGTCCGTTCGCAGAATGAACGCACCACGGCGCCGGTCTCGTTGACGATCTCCACCAGCGGGGGCATGGCGGGACGCGCGGATCGTCCCCCCTCACCGACGCTGAAGGTCGCGAATACCATCATGGCCCCACCGCGAGCGGCGCGCAGGTACTCTCCGGGGACGGTGCGCACATTGGCCGGCCCGATCACGACCAGGCCGCCGCTCTCCCCCTGCCCCTCGCTGCGCAGGAACTCGCCCTCGAGCGAGAAGAAAGAGGTGCGCTGGTTCTGCGGATCGGGGATGACCAGTTCGCCCGCCCATGAGATATAGGCTCCGGCCGGCAGCTGGATCTCGCCGGGTCCCGAGCCCTTCCTGCCGATCCGCCGTAGGAAGGTACCGTCGCGGTCGTAGACCATGACGCACCCGTTCCCCCAGTCGGGGATGTAGAGCTTGCCGTCCGAGTCGAAGAACATGCCGTTCGGCCGGAAGAGCATGGCCTCCTCGGGACCCTCGGCACCGGCTACGGCGACCTCTTCGAGCTGCGGGCTGCGGCGCATGGTCGGGCGGAACCGGTTCTCCACCGTCGGGACCTCCTGCGCGGCGGCACCGGTCGCGCCGATGATGGTGAAAGCGATGAAGAAAGCGAGGACGAATCCGATGGTGCGGACGCTCTCATCCCTGATGATGCGGTTCATGATGAACGGCTCCTTGTGCGATATCGTTCCCGGCCGGCCTCCGGGCAGGCCGGCGAGTTCTCACGTTCCTGTTCACCCTGCGACTTCCTGCTTTACCCTTCAACGAGACAATCCCGGGATAGTTGAGTCCTCCGTGCGGGTTCCCGATTCCCCGGACCGGGCGGGACTGCTACTATCGCCTCCGGGACCGGACAGCAGACCTGCCCGCCGCCGCCTATCGGCGCGCCCCGACCGGCCGAGCGAAGGCGAAAGGAGTACCGCCATGCGGTTGAACACACGTTCCACGGCTGCGGAGAAGCCGATATGACCGGGCCGGGATCCCGGATCCGCACCCGCTCGCCGGTTCTTCCGCTCACTCCCGTCTCCCTCCTCACCCTCGTTCTCGTCATTATCCTTGCGGCGGCCGCACCGGCCCGCGCTCAGACGGAGATCCCCCGCGGCTGCACGGTCATGATCGCCGGCCGGGGAACGACCGCCGACGGTTCGATTCTCTTCGTCAAGACCGAGGACGACAGCCCCCGCGATGTCGACCGCCTCTGGTACGTGCCGCGGGAGCGCCACGAACCGGATGCGGTGGTGCAGCTGCAGAACGGCGGCACCCTACCCCAGGTCGCGGAGACCTTCGCCTGTTTCTGGGACCAGTGCCCGGGGACCGCCTTCTCCAACGGCATCGTCAACGAATGGGGCGTGGCCTTCGGCAGCAACGGCTGCACCTCGCGCGAGGATCCGGTCGAGGCGGTTGCGGCCCGCGGCGACATCATCGACGGGGGGATCGGCTTCAGGCTGCGCTTCATCCTGGCCGAACGCTGCCGCAGCGCCCGGGAGGCGGTGGAGCTCGCCGCCGAGCTGATCGACCGTTTCGGCTATGCAGCCTCGGGGCGCAACCTGAACATCGTGGACCCCCGGGAGGCCTGGCAGCTCCAGATGGTGCGCGGCCGTCAGTACGTGGCCCGCCGGGTACGGGACAACGAGGTGGCGATCATCGCCAACACCTTCAGCATCCGCGAGGTCGATCCCGCCGACACCGCCAACTTCATCTGCTCACCCCGCCTGATCGACTACGCCGTCGAACGGGGCTGGTACGATCCGGCCGCCGGGGCGCCCTTCGACTTCGCCCGCGCCTACGCCCCCGAACGCGCCCACACCGCCGCCTCGAACACCGACCGGCAGTGGAACCTGGCCCGCCTCCTCGACGCCGGCTTCCCGCTCTCATACGAAGACGCCCGGGCCGGTCTGATGCCGGTCTCGGTCCGCCCCGACCGTCCGCTCACCGTGGCCGACGCCTTCGCCATCTTCCGCAACCATTACGAGGGCACCGAACTCGACCGCTCGGGCTTCACCGCCTCGGGCGAGTACCGGGAGAGCCCGCACCGCACCCCGGCGCCGATCTGCAACTACGGCACCCACCGCACCACCGTGATCCAGCA
>CAYSYY010000399.1:1063-3981 GCA_964435265.1 uncultured Gemmatimonadota bacterium | reverse complement strand
GGTAGGCGGCGTAGAGTCCGGCGAGATAGGCATCGATCTGTTCGTCGATGGCGTTCTGTGCCCGGATCCCCGAGGAGAAGGCAACCACCGCAAGCAACTGGGCTGCACTCAGGAGGTATCGAAAAATTGGGCTCTTCATCGGCTCATTCTCCCTCGTCATGACTGTTGTGCGGATCGCGGTTCCCCGGCCTGTTCACGCGCGCGTGCCAGCGAGAAAAGGAATCTGACCCGTGATGTGAGAATTGTGTTCAGATCGAACCCGCACTCCCGGACGACCCAGTTCTTGGCCGTCCCCGTCAGGACCGCCAGGATCAACTCGGCTAAGAACCGCACCTCGATCGAATCATCCAGTTCTCCGTGACGTCGCCCCTGCTCGAGATGGGTCGTGAGATAGTCCAGCAGGGCGGCATCGAGCGCATCTTCCTCGCTCGAGACCGTCCGGCTCCAGGTGCGCGTCTTCGCGGCGTAGAGTTCAGATTCCTGCATACCGACCTGTCCCAGGCCGGCTGCCAGCGCGCAGATCGCCTCCTCCGCGCTTCTGAAGTCCGACTCCCGGCAGCGCTGCAGTACGTCGAGGGTGACACTCTGATACCAGCGCGCCAGGACGTGATCCTTGCCGGGGAAGTAGTTGAAGAAGGTTCCCTTCGCCACGCCGGCTTGCGATGTGATCCGGTCGACCGGGGTCGATTCATACCCCAGTTCCCGGAACAGCTCAAGAGCAGTGGAATAGAGTCTCTCTTTGAGTTCCTCGGCCTGTTTCTGCCGCCACGTCGTCACTCTTCAGCACTCCTTTTCGCCCTGATCACGCAAGACCGTCCGGATAGGTCGAACACGTGGATGACCGTGGTCATATTATGACTACGGTCATTTTAATATCTTGTTTCCTTCTTTTCACATCGAATTGAGGGTTTGGTGACGGCGTACAATGCCGGTGGCGAGCAGCGACCGGCAAACCATGCACCCACTCTCCACAGGAGGTCAGAGACCACTACTCCCCTCCCCTACAGACTCACAGCGAATCCGTATATCGTGCAGGGTCGGGTGCCGCCAGTCTACAGACGTCCAGAAGCAAACCGTCTTGTTGCGACTCAGAGGACCAGAGCGTAGCCCAGTTTGACGAAGAAGGTCCGGTCGGTGCGCAGCATATCCACCCTGCCCCATGGTTCGCCGAAGTCACCCCCGAGCGAGGTGTCGGAGTACCCCAGGTAGACGACGGTCTGGGGATTGAGGGTGTAGGAGAACAGGTACTGGGTGAAGAGGTCGTACGAGCGCGGGGCCACCGGGGAGAGATAGGCCGGGGGATTGCGGTCGAGGGACTGGTACTGGACCACGGCCCGCACGAACATCCGGCGCGAGAAGTGATAGTAGAGCCGCAGCTGGGAGAGGTTGACGGTGAACAGGCGGGTCCCCTCGCCGACCGTGAGCCGCTGGAAGGTATGGCTGAGATCGACCCGCAGATGCCGGCCGAGATTGAGTCCGAGATTCGGGGTGATGATGAACTGGTCGGCTGCCCGGATGTTGGCGTAATCGACGGTCCCGCCGCCGATCATTTCCAGGCCGAAACCGATCGCCTGCCCGGGACGCAAGCCCCCCGCGAGAGTCAGAACCGGATGCGGAAAGAGCTTGCCGCCGAAGCGGGTGGTCTCCCGGCCGATCCGGGTCGCGAGGGAGGACTGCAGCGGACCGTTCCAGTTCAGGAAGAGGCTGTAGTCGGTGACGAGTTTACGCCCCACCCGGTCGTAGAGCTGCATGGTTCCCAGGGTGGCGGCGGCATAGGTGAACCAGCCGTCCTCCGAACCCCACCACTGCCGACTCCCCGTGGCGACCAGGCCGCGAATGTCGGTCCGGGTCATGAAGCCGCTGTCGGCCCGGAACCCCCCTTCGATGTCGCGCAGATTGACATTGGCGGCCCAGTCCCGACTGCGATGGTCGAAAGAGGAAAAGAACGCTCCGCCGTGGAATGAACCCGCCGGCTGGGCGAAGGCGGTCGCGATCGAATCGGGGTAATCGGTCACCGAACGGGCGTACTGGAAACTGAGGGTCGAGGCGGGAGAAAGGCGCAGGAAACCGTCGATCCCGCCGACATGGTTGCCGTAGGAGTCGGCGCTGCGTCCGGTGTAGACCAGGCCCAGGGTCGAGCTCCGGCCCAGATCGTAGCGGTGGCGCAGAACGGCCGCGTCGACCTCGCGGCGCCACGATCCCGACGTGTTCCCCTGGCTGCCGGGGAAGATGAGGTTGGTCTGCCGATCACGGGTCGCGAAGACACCGATGGCATGCCGGCCTTCCTTCCCGCTCACCTTGATCCCCATCGACGGATCGGCGACCGAGCGGGTGAAGACCACGTTCAGGGGAGTGGAGAAGTAGTCGGCTCCTTCGAGGAAGAAGGGGCGGCGCTCGGGGTAGGAGAGGGAGAAACTGGTGTTGACCTCGAGCTGGGCGACATCGGCCTCGACCTGGCTGAAATCGGGGTTGAGCGCTCCGTTCAGGATCAAGTTGGGGGTCAGGCCCCATTTCACGGTCAGCCCGGGATCGGTACTGACCTCCCCGGCCTCCAGGCCACCGCCCGTGAGCCAGCCGGGACGGCTGTCGGCCCGCACGGCCGTGAAGGTGGGAGCCAGTTCGATGTTCAGACCCGGGGAGATGCCCTGCAGGCCGGTGACGCGGTCGATCTGGTTGAGCAGGCCCGAGGCGTTCCGGTCGGTGTGACAGGAGCGCAGGCCGTGGAAAACCGAGCGCGGCCAGCCGCGCTCGAAGAGGACGCCCCAGGTCTGCTCGCCCCCGGTCCGGGGAAACCGCAGCGAGGAGAAGGGTATCGCAACCTCGACGGTGTACCCCTCCGACGTGATCCGGCCGGCCGAATCCCAGATGGCATCCCAGGAGAAATCCCCCTCCCGATTCCCCGACATCTCGTCCAGGAC
>CAYSYY010000399.1:0-1053 GCA_964435265.1 uncultured Gemmatimonadota bacterium | reverse complement strand
CGTGCGGGGTTACGATGAACCGGAAAGCCCGGCGCTCGTCGCAGAAGGTGTCCAGGATGATCCCGACCCAGTCGTCGCCGTCCGACGAGTCCCGGGCGCGGATATGCGACCGGATCAGATCCGGCTCGGGATCGCGGGCCTCGAAGCCGATGAAGAGGTGGCTGTGGTTGCAGAGAAGGCGGACTTCGGTTTCGACCGGCGCCGGGGTGTTGTCACCGGGGGTGAACTCCCAGGCGATCATGACCGGTTCGACGCTTGCCCAGACCGGTTCGTCGAGTATCCCGTCGACCTGTATCGCCGCGGTCGTGGTCGTGATCGACCGGACCGTCGGGGCGGAGTCTGAACCGTTCCCGTCGTGCTGTGCATACACGGCGGGCGACCGGCAGAGAATGAGAGCAAGGCTCAGAGCGATGGGCAGAGGGGTGACGGAGCGGGTCGGTCGGATCGGTCGGATCGGTCGAGTGGCCGGCATATTCGCTCCCGGGTGATACGAATACAAGGCGCGACACCCCCACCCGATCGGGGTGAGTCTCCCGCGGCCCGTACGTCGGGCGGAGGTGCCGCGCGAAGATCATCTCTGTAAACGAAGAAAGTCGGTAAGTTGTTTTCGATATTTTTACACCGACGACGGGCCCCGAGGGGTACCGGCTCCAACTGATCGCAGCGAAGTGTTCCGCAGCCATTCCTCGTTGAGGGCGCGGAATCCTCACACCCGGCCGGTCTTCAGCCAGCGGGCCCAGTCGGAGCGGCCGTTGGCATGGGCGATCCGTGCGGCTCGATTCCAGTCATATGGCACCTGGACCTGTGTTACCTCCCATCCCATCGGGTCCGGGGTCAGGACGGCATAGCGGGCCTGTGGCGAACCGGCCTCGATCGCGTGTGGGCGCGGACTTCCATCGGTGAATGCCGGGCAGCCGATACTGCCGGGATTGACGATCAGCCATCGCTCCAACCGGCGTTCTCCCGGCAGGTGATCATGTCCGCAGGCGATACAGGGCTGATCAACATCAGCGATCAGCGATCTGAGGTCGGAGGTTGATCGGCTCACCACCC
>CAYSYY010000398.1:0-3993 GCA_964435265.1 uncultured Gemmatimonadota bacterium | reverse complement strand
CCCCCGCCGCCTCGCAGCCGGCCACGAACTCGTCGAGCAGCCGACGCATGGCGGGGCGAACCCGCCAGGGTGAAGCCGTATCGGAACCGCTCTCCCCGGCAGCTCCGCCGGCCTCCCGGGCCGGAGCGCGTTCGAAGAAACCCAGCTCACCGGTGCCGTAGAGTCCGGCCTGTTCGAGCCGGGCATAGGCAAGCGGCAGGCGGGCTTCGCGCACCCGCCGGGCGAGGATCGGATCGTCCGACACCGCGTCGGCCGCCCGGTCGAAGAGCCGTTCGTAGCGGTCCATCAGGCGGGGGGTGAGGTAGGAGTCCGCCGCCTCGCGCGGTCCCCGGTAGATGTCGAGCCGGGCGCCGGAGCGCCGCAGTGTCCGGTGGGTGGTGTCGATGTAGCGCCTGAGGTACGGGGCCGCCGGGCCGTAGTAGCCGGTGAGGAATTCGTCGATCAGGGCGTCGACGTCAGCGTCGGGATTCCAGAGCAGTTTCGCGATCAGCCAGGAACGCAGCCAGGTGAACTCGCCGACGAGCCCACCGCTCCCCTGCTCGAAGACGGCGTCGATCCCGCGGCGCACGAAGAAGCGGAGGTTGGGCTGCAGCACGTGCAGGTTGGGGAAGGGACTGACGATCGAGGAGAACTGCACCACGTAGTCCCAGATCTGGATCCGGGGGGCGATGGCGCTCCAGGCCTCCACGTCGCGCCGGAAGGCGGCGTTGCGGGGACCGACATCGATCGGCACGCTGCGGTCGCACTCGATACTGCAGAGCGTGATCGAGACGTTCGGGCGCGGCCGCAGGTTCCGGGGCGCCGCGCGGGAGTACTGGTAGGCCAGCGTGGTGATGATCCGGTCGGGGAAGGCGTCGGCCACCCGGTTCACGAAGGACAGGAGCGAGCCGATCGGTCCCCCCTCGGCCTCGTCGAGAGCCCGGCACCCGTCGCACTCGCACGGCCCGTAGGTGTCGTTCTGGCTCACCGACCAGTAGCGCACCTCGGGATGGTCGGCCATCATCGCCCCCAGGCGGGCCACGACGGTGTCGAAGACCGCCGGGTTGGTCAGGCAGAGCTGGTAGTCGGGGGAGCGTTCGCCGTCGATCTCGGAGAAGTACTCGGGGTGAGAGGCGAAGAACTCCCCGGGGGGAACCAGGTTCTTGAAGGTGTGCACCCGGGTCGCCCACTCCAGGTAGCGGTCGACATTGCCGTCATCGAGCCGGTGCCAGTCGCGGTAGGGGTTCTCATAGGCGTGGGCGAAGTGGGTGGAGCGGAAGTGGATGACGGGCACCTGCACGTTGCTGAGCGGCGGGATGACGATGGTGCTCCGCTCGGGGATGACGACTGAGTCGGGGGCGTACAGCCGGCAGCCGAGATGGGCGGTGAGGAGTTCATATACGCCGTAGAGCAGGCCCTTTTCGGTTCCCCCGGCGATGATGATATCGGCTCCGGCGCTGCGCAGAGCGAAACCGTCCTCTTCAAGCGCCGCGAAGTCGATCTCGACCGGCAGCCGGCCCGACCGGCCGGCCGCGGCCAGATGGATCGCCCGCCCCCGGATGCCGACATCGGAGACGACGATCGGCAGCTCGGCCCCCGAGATCTCGCGCAGATAGTACTGCAGTTCCGCCGCGGCCAGGGTGTCGGTGGAATCGGCGGACGACGAGAGCACGATCGAATAGACCGACTCCCCCCCGCTCACGAGTGTCACGGCCGGTCCGCGGGTGCAGGCGACCATTCCGGCGCCGGCAGTCACCCCGGCGATGGCCAGGAGAAAGGCTCGCGTCACGTGACCGGGCACAAAGATGCCTCTCGTCATCGCCCTCCTTCTCGCCGGCGTCCCTTTCGCAGCCTTCGTTCCGATCACTCCGGCCCGAGCAGGGGATCGGAGCGGATGACGAGCCGGCCGACGAGGGTCTGGCCCCCGTACCGCATCGTCACCCGGTACTCGCCAGGACCGGCCCGCTCGCCGCGCATCGAGATACGCCGGAAGATGGAGGAGCGCTCCGAAGCCTCATTGAGCGACGTGAGGATCTCACGCAGTTGCTGCAGGTCGGATCCGGCCCGTTCGAGTTCGCGACCCAGGGCGCGTACCGCCCGGGCCGGTTCCCCCGTCGCTTCCGCGAGGTAGGCGGTCACCGCCTCCTGCATCTCGCGGTAGATCCGACCGACCGCTTCGATGTCGGGATCCCACTCCATCGACCAGCGCAGGCGGTGGATGCCGGGGGTGGCCTCGACCTGCGTGCGCCAGGTGCGCCGTCCGGTCACGTCGGCGATCTCGATGGCCGCCTCGCCGCTCGCTCCCGGGCCGAGGTAGTAGTTCACGATCGCCTCGGGGCGGGGATTCTCCCCCGAGAAGTACATGCCGCCCCCCTGTCCGCCGGTGCGGATCGAGAGCCACTGGGTGGTGACGGGATTCTCGAAGAGGTGGGCCGGTGAAGCCAGCACGTCCGGGGTGGCCTGCTGCAGCGGGGTGATGTCGTCCAGGATCCAGATCCCCCGGCCGTGGGTGCCGGCCACCAGGTCGCCCTCGCGGGGGTGGATCACCAGGTCGTGGAAGGCCACCGTGGGCACGTTCAGGTTCATCCGGGTCCAGCTCCCCCCCCGGTCAATCGAGAAGAAGACCGCGAACTCGGTGCCGGCGAAGAGCAGGTCGGGATTCACGAGATCTTCTTCGATCACGTAGACCGGCTGATCGGGGGGGAGAGCGGCACCGATCTCGGTCCAGGTCTCGCCGCCGTCATCGGTGCGGAAGATCCAGGGGCGGAAATCGGCCTGGCGGTGACCGTCGAAGGTCACATAGCAGGTGCCCTCGGCATGGTGCGAGGCCTCGACCCGGCTCACCCAGGTGCCGGCGGGCACCCGGGGGATGTGCGACCGCGTGTTCCGCCAGCTCCCCCCGCCGTTGCGGGTCACCTGCACGTTCCCGTCGTCGGTGCCGACCCAGATGAGACCCTCGCGCACCGGCGATTCCGAGATGGTGATGATGGTGCCGTAGAATTCCGCTCCCCCGCCGGGATCGTGGTCGGGGGTGAGCCCCCCCGATTCCTTGATCGTCTTCTCGTACTCGTTGTTGGAGAGGTCGGGGCTGATCAGGTACCAGGTGTTCCCCTGGTCCACGGTCTTGAAGAGGTGGTTGGCCCCGAAGAAGATGGTGTGCGGATTGTGGGGGCTCATGACGATCGGTGTCGACCAGTTCCAGCGGAAGGCGCCGGAACCGTTGCCGGGCGACTCCCCCCAGCCCTTCTCGAGCTGCAGCGCTTCGATCTCGGGCGTGATGTAATCGTCGTAGTTGACGATGTTCTCCCCCTTCTGCGGCCGCACATAGGTGCTCTGCCGGGTCAGGATGTCGGTGCGGTACATCCGGCCGCCGGTATTGGCCGGGTGCGGTTCGGAGTAGGCGATCCGCCAGTCGGTGGGATCGATCTGCACGTGGTAGCCGTCGCCGCCGCTGATGGTGAACCAGAGGTCGGTCCAGATGCCCCGGTCGCGGGTCTGCGAGGGGCCGCCCCAGGTGCCGTTGTCCTGCAGTCCCCCGTACACGTAGTAGGGATCGCGCATGTCCACGCCGAGCATGTAGAACTGGCTCACGACGAAGTTGTCGAACATGATGAAGCTCTCGCCGTGGTCGTGGGTCAGGTAGATCCCGCCGTCGTTACCCACGTAGAAACGGTCGCGTTCGTGCGGATCGAGCCAGAGGGCGTGGTAGTCGCTGTGGATGCCCCCGCCCCGGAAGCGCTGCCAGGTGCGCCCGCCGTCGGTGGAGTAGTTGAACCCGCCGGTGAGCCGGTAGATGAGCTGATCGTCGTGCGGGCTGATCCAGACATGGCTGTAGTAGAAGGGGCGGTTCTGATAGCGGTTGACGAAAGTCCAGCTTTCCCCCCCGTCCTCGGAGCGGTACATGCCCGAGCCGAGTTGGCTCATGTCCTCGTAGGCGGGATCGTTCTGGGCGGGCTGGAAGCCGTGCTCGTAGTAGGCCATCAGCACGTCGGGGTTCGAGCGGCAGACGGCCAG
>CAYSYY010000397.1:0-3994 GCA_964435265.1 uncultured Gemmatimonadota bacterium | reverse complement strand
CGGGGAACATGTACGCCTGGGAGGTGGCGGTGGCCGCCGCCGGGGCGGCTCTCGGGATCAATCCTTTCAACCAGCCCGACGTACAGCTGGCCAAGGACCTCGCCCGCCGGGCCATGGCGGGTGACCTCGACACCTCGTTCCCGGTCGAGGAACACGACCTGAATGACTCAGACGGGCTGAGCCGCGCCCTGACGGCCTGGCTCGGATCGTCCGGAGACGGGGATTACATCGCCGTGCAGGCTTACCTCGCCCCCGGACCGGAGCCGACCGGCCGGCTGCAGACGATCCGTGGCCGGTTGAACGGCATCACCGGCGCCGCGACCACCCTCGGATTCGGTCCGCGCTTCCTGCACTCCACCGGCCAGCTCCACAAGGGCGGACCGGGCGGCGGGGTCTTCCTGCAGCTCGTTGACGAGCCCGGCGACGCACTGCCGATCCCCGAAACGGAGTATGATTTCCGGGCCCTGATCCGGGCTCAGGCGCTGGGGGACTATCAGGCCCTGCGGCAGCGGGGACGGCGGGTGCTGCGCCTGAACCTGGGCGCCGACCCGGAGGCGGGATTGGACACCCTGGCGCGGGTGCTGGAGGAGCTGAAATAGAACGGCGGGATACGCATCCGTTTCCCCGATGGGCGCCGGTCCAGGTACGGGCCGGCAGGCAGATCAGTCCACGAAGGTGACCGCTTCGTCCCGGCTCACCCGTTCGGTCGGGGCCGGTGACTCGGCCGGGTGACCGATCGGGACCAGCGCGACCAGCTCGAGGTGATCGGGGAGCTGCATGAGCTCGCGGACCCGGCCCGGATCGTAGGCACAGACCCAGCAGGCTCCCAGCCCCCGGTCGTGGGCGAGCAGCAGCAGGTTCTGGATCGAGGCCGAGACATCCTGGATGGCGAAACCGGTTGATCCCTCGCCGTAGTACTCTTCGATCTTCCGGTCCAGACAACACACCACCACCACCGGTGCCTGGGCGATCCAGTCGTGGTTGAAGCAGGCGTCCTGCAGTCCGCGGCGCATCTCCGCGTTGCGGACCATGAAGAACCTCCGGCACTGGTAGTTCCCCGAACTGGGCGCCCAGATGAGCGCCTCGATCAGTTCCTCGATCCGGGCCTCCTCGACCGACTCGGAGGTGAAGGTCCGGATGCTCCGGCGCCCGCGGATGGTCTCGAGTAGATCGCTGCCGGCCACGGTCCCGCTCCTCTCCTGATCACAGTCTGTCTGACGGGATCGTACGATAGGTTGCGCCGCGGCGGAGCGCAACCGGGCGCGGGACAACCGAGCGCAATCGTGAGCGGTACGAGCGGGTGCAATCGGGAGCGGTACAGCAAGGCGCAGCCGGGCGGCGGTTCATCCCGTGGTCAGTCTACCGCCGAGAGGTTTCAGCGCACCCGACCGACCGGGGCCAGGTAGATGGTGAACTCCTCGTCCCCGTCCACCCCGAGGATGCCGTCCACTGCTTCCTGGTCGTAGGCGGCTACGGCGCAGGTGCCGGCGCCGATCGCCTCGCAGCCCAGGTAGAGGTTCTGGCCGACGTGCCCGGCGTCGAGCGCGATCACCTTGTGCGCCGCCAGATCGTAGCGCCACTCCATACGGGCGGGGATGGCGGTCCAGATGAATACGGCCGCTGCGGCGGCGATGAAGTGCTGCGAGAAGGCGGCCCGGGCCAGCCGGCGGCCGATCTCGTCGTCTGTGCTCAGGGAGAGCAGGGCGTGTTCGAGGGGCACGTACCGGTAGAGACCGGCCGCGAGCCGCTCCACCCGGGCGACTCCGAGGTAGGTTTCCAGGGCATGCCGGGCGCCGGCCGAGGGCACGGTACGCAGGGCCGTACCGGGATTGATCACCCGCCGGATCCCCTGGGTGGCCCAGAGCAGGAATGAGAGTTCCTCGAGGGCAAGGGGATCGGGGCGGTAGTCGCGGCGGCTCTCCCGGCTGGCGATGGCCTCGAGAATCGTCGTCGCTCCGAACTCGCGCCAGGCGTCGCGGCCGGGCAGGGGGATGAGCTCGCTCCCCGGCGGCACCGGTTTCTGCAGCGGCGGAGGCGGTACGCCCCGGCTCTGGGGGGTCCGGCGGAAATCGATCCGCCTGCGGATCGTATCCTTCAGGAAGAAGCGGTATTGCTCCCGGGTCGGCTCATCCATACCGGTATCCCTGCACGGACCCGGATCTACGGGAGCTTCCCCCGGCCCTCATCGGTGAGCACGAACATCCCGCCGCTCTCGGCGACCAGTCCGGCCTCGCCGAGTTCGCGCAGGCTCGCGCGCACCCGGAAAAGGGGCTGGCCGGCGATGCCCGCCACCTCCTCGGGCGGACGCGGCTCGGTCAGCGCCGCGAGCACTTTGTGCGCCGTTGGAGTCAGGGTTCCGTCGGGATTCACGCAGGCCATCTATTCCTCTCCCGGCTCAGAGGGTCTTGGTGCAGAAGTACCAGTCCCGGCACTCCATCCCCTCGGCCTTGACCCGTTCCTCGGCGGCTTCCTGGGTCGGGGGCGGCGGAACGATGACCGGCTCGCCCGGCTGCCAGTTGGCCGGCGTGGCCACGCCGTGCTCGTCGGTCGTCTGCAGAGCCCGGATGAGCCGCAGGATCTCGTCCATGTTCCGGCCGGTGGTCAGCGGGTAGTAGACCATCGCCCGCAGGATCTGTTCGGGATCGATGACGAAGACGCAGCGCGAGGTCTCGGTCCTGCTCTCACCGGGGGAGATCATCCCGTACTTCGAGGCGACCTCCTTGTTCAGGTCGGCGATGACCGGGAACTCGATCTTCACTCCCATTTTCTCCTCGATGTTCCGTACCCAGGCGATATGGGAGTAGACGCTGTCGATGCTCAGGCCCATCAGCTCGCAGTTCAGTTCGCGCAGCTGATCGTGGATGGCCGCGAAGCCCATGAACTCGGTCGTGCAGACCGGCGTGAAGTCGGCGGGATGGGAGAAGAGGATCAGCCACGATCCTCTGAAGTCCTCGAGTTTGAGCGTGCCGTGGGTCGTCGGCGCTTCGAACGGCGGGGCCGGCATACCCAGACGGGGCAGACCCGCGGTCGGCTCATGAACGTGATAGTGCTCGTGCCCGTATTCGTGTTCGTGTTCCTCACACATCTTTCCCCTCCTCGGGTACCGGTATCTGATCGTACGGACTCAATATGATCGCCCGCGCCGGGCTGAAAAAGGGAATATCCGCCCAGCCGGAGATTCGGCCTGGAAACGTTGTAATCATTTCCCTTTCCCGATCCGTATTGTGTGACGGAGAAAGGAACCGCCATGACAAAGATCCGTTGCGCCCTGCCGGCACCGATCCTGCTAGGTTTCCTCCTGCCCGTCCTGTCGCCGATATGCGCTCGGCCGGTACAGGCGCAGGAACACCGGGCGCAGGAACACGGCGGCGGCATCCAGGCCCTCTTCCTGCTCCCCCGGACCCTGGGAGCCAACTACTTCCTGCTGCGCGATGCGATCGAGGAGTACGGGTGGTCGGTTACCCGGACGGCTGTTGTCGACACCGTTATCCCGTGCGATTTCTGGGGCCGTTTGCCGGGGGCGATCCCCCTGATCCCCGACCTGCCGCTCGCCGCGGTCGGGGCTATCACGGACTGGGACTGTCTGGTGCTGGCGTCGTCGCCCGGCAACGCCAATCCGGTTCCCGATCCCTACGGGGACATCATCGGCAGCCCGGCGGCGCTCGACCTCATCCGGGCGGCGGTGAACGCCGGCCGGCCCGTTTTTACGACCTGTTCGGGCTCCCGGGTGCTGGCGGCGGCCGATGTGCTGCGCGGCCGCCGGGTGGTCGGATCGCCGCGCTTCCGGGCCGAATACGAGGCGGCCGGAGCCGAGTATCTGGGGAATGAGCGCAACGATACCGCCCCCCTCATCTCGGGCCCGGTCATCACGAGTTCCCGGGGGCAGACCTACAACCTCTCCCAGGTCATGGCGATCGCCACCCTCATCGAGGACCGCCAGCCGACCGGCGGGAAACCCTCGCCCGGCACCGAATACCTGGTCGAGTCTCCGCTC
>CAYSYY010000396.1:0-3997 GCA_964435265.1 uncultured Gemmatimonadota bacterium | reverse complement strand
CCGCGAACTGGCCGGACGCTTCGATGTGCTGGTGAGCTTCAACGGCCGGCGCTACGACGTTCCCCTGCTCGACACCCGTCTGGTGATCAACCGGCTGGGCGGCACCCTCGGCGAGCGGCCGCACCTCGATCTGCTCCAGCCGGCCCGGCTGCTCTACAGCGGCACCTTTGAGAACTGCCGCCTGCAGACGCTGGAGCGCGAGCTCATGGGACAGCACCGCGAGGGGGACGTACCGGGAGAGGAGATCCCGCGGCTCTATTTCTCGTACCTGACCGGCGGCGATCCCGCCCCCCTGACCCGGGTATTCGAGCACAACTTCCTGGATGTAGTGACCCTGCTCACGCTGACCGCCCACTTCCTCCAGCTCTGCTGCCGTCCCGAACTCGATCCGCGCGCGCTGGCCGGGCTGGGCCGTCTCCACAGCCGCCGCGGCGACCGCGAGACGGCCCTGACCCTGCTCGAAGAGGCACGTTCGCGGCGGGCGGCCACCTACCGCGACCTCCGCGATCTCGGTCTCCTCTACAAGCGGCAGGGTGAGTACGGTAAGGCGCTGGAGGTCTGGACGTCGCTGATCGCGCGGCAGGAGCGGGTCAGCTCCGATCTGGGCTTCGACGCCGTGCCGTACATCGAGGCGGCCAAGCACTACGAGCACCGCACCGGCGATTTCACCCGGGCCCTGGCGGTGACCGCCGCGGCGCTCGACCAGGCCGCGTCGGCTGTCAACGGGCAGGTCCCGAGCCCGCACCTGCTTCACGCTCTCGGCCACCGCGCCGCCCGTCTGCGTCGGAGGCTCGACCGGGGAGCGGAGCCGGCCGGGAGGCCGGGCCCGGTGCCAGGCGCCTGACGGCGCCGCCCGGTTCCATGCCGGAGCAGGGGTACGGGGGCCGTTGCGGACAGCCGGAAGCAGCGTGGTAAAAAGGAGAAGGCGTTATGAATTTCGGTGAACTGGCCGCGAACCTCGGGCTGGAGGAAGAGGAGTTCAGAGAGCTCGTCGAACTCCTGCTCGCCACCGCCCCGAACGATCTGCAGAAGCTGCGCTCGGCCCTTGACACCAACGACACGGGGGCGGTAGCGGCGGCGGCCCACACCCTGAAAGGTTCCACCGCCAACCTCGGGTTCGCCGAACTGGCCGAGATCGCCCGACGGATCGAGGAGCAGGCCAGACTGGGGCTGCTGGTGGGAGTGGGGGGGATGGCCGGGGAGCTGCAGCAGGGTCTCAACGACCTGGCCGCCCGGCTCGGATAAAGCGGTCACGAGATCTGACCGGAGCGGCGAGATCGCCGGGAAGCGCTACTCCGGTCTCTCCTCCACCCTACCTTCAGGCCGGTTTTGTTCGATCGCCTCCGCGAAGTCCGGATAGAGTTCCCTCAGACAGTCGGGACAGAGACCGTGGCTGAACTCCGCGTCGGAGTGGTCGCGGATGTAGATCTCGATCTGGCTCCAGTACCCGCTGTCGTCGCGCACCTTCTTGCAGTGCGCGCAGATCGGCAGCAGTCCGCTGAGGGTCCGCACCTGGGCCAGCGCCTCATCGACCCGCTGTTTCAGGATCCTCTCGTTGCGTTCCAGCACCTTCAGGCGCCGCACCGCGACGGTCCGGATCGCTGCGCCGAGGATCAGCACACAGAGGATGTAGAAGAGCGCCGTCTGGTAGAAAGCATGCCTGATCCGGAACGGCCACGCCACGGTCGACTCGCTCCAGTTCGAGCCGTCGCGGGAGGCCTGGAGCTCGAAACTGTAGTCGTCGGGGTGCAGGCGGGTGTACTGAGCTATCCGGGCGGAGGTGCCCGCGATCCAGTCCGTTTCGAATCCCGCCAGCCGGTAGCGGAACAGGGTGCGCTCGGGGGCCAGGAAGTTGATTGCCGAGAAGTGGAACTCCAGCCGCCGCAGGTGGGGGGGGAAGACACCGGCGACGGAGTGGTCGACCGGCTGGCCGTCGGCCGTGATCTGATCCAGGATCGCCGGGGGCGCCGGATTCGGAGTGTCGAGAACGGCGGGATCGATCATGGCGAGGCCGTCGAGGGTGGGGAACCAGAGCCGGTCGTCGGGGTCGATCAGACCCCCTGGACTGCCGCCGTTGCACTCCCGGCTCGGCATCCCGTCCGATTCGGTGAAGAGGAGGCAGGCGATCCGGTCGATCGTCCCCGCGGCGAAAGCGTCCAGCTCCTGCAGCCGGGCCCGGAACAGACCGGTGTTGGAGGTCATCCACAGACCGCCCCGCCGGTCGTCGACGATCTGGTAGACGCCGTCGCTGGGCAGTCCGTCGGCCGAGGTGATGACGGTGAAGCGGTCGTCGCGGAACCGGATGAGACCGCCGCCGTAGGTGCCGATCCAGAGAGAGCCGTCGCCGGTGGCGTGGAGCGAGCGGATGTACTCGAAGGGCAGGCCGTCGGCGCCGGTATAGCGCCGGCAGCCATCCGCCCCGACTCCGCAGAGCCCGCCGTAGGTGCCGATCCAGAGCCGGCCCGAGGGATCGCGCAGGATCGCGCGCACCGTGTTCGAGGGCAGGTCGGGGGTTGCGAGCCAGGGGATCAGGCGGTCGCCCTCGCATCGGTAGACCCCGGCCCCGTCGGTGCCCGCCAGGATGGAGCCGTCGGTATCTTCGAAGATGACCCTGATGGGCGCGGCGGGATCCTCCCCGGCGTCGGTACAGCGGGTGAGCCGGCCCTCCCGCCAGCGGAAGAGGTTGACGTCGGTCCCGATCCACAAGGTCCCCGAGCGATCCTCCAGGAGCGTCCTGATGCGGGTGGTCCCGAGCCGTTCGCGGGGCAGCACATTGTGGAACTCCCCGTTCCGGTAACGATCGAGATCGCCGGCGAAGGAGCCCGCCCAGAATCCGCCCCGATGAGCGGGGGCGATGGTGTAGATGCTGTTGTGGGTCAGGCCGTGGGCGACGGTGAAGCCGGTCACCCGGGAGTCCCGGAGCATGTTGAGGCCGCCGCCGTGAGTGCCGATCCACAGGATGCCGTCGCGGTCGATGAACAGCGAGGCCACCATGTCGGCGCTCAGCCCCTGCTCCGAACCGAGAACGGCGAATCCGCCCGCGGTCAGGCGGCAGAGCCCCACCGCGGTCCCGATCCAGAGCGTGCCGGCGGTATCCGCGCGGAGCGACTGCACGGAGCCGTTGCTGAGTCCGTCGGCCACGGTGAAGGTTGCGATGCCGTCGGGGCCGAGCCGGTTGAGGCCCTGGCGGGTCCCGATCCAGAGGCGGCCGTCGGGAGCCGGAGCCAGGGCCGTGACGTCATCCGCCGTCATCCCGTCCGTCATATCGAGGATCTCGATCGCGCCCCCCGCGATCCGGGCCAGCCCCGCGGCCGTCCCGACCCACAGGGCGCCGTCGGGATCGCAGAAGACGCAGCGGATCTGATCGGAAGGGAGCCCGTCGGCGCCGGTGACGTGCCCGGAGACGGAGTCGAGGAAGTGGAAGACGCCCCGGTCCCGGGTCCCGACCCATACTCCCGGTCCTGCGCCGGAGCAGAGATCGGTGATGGAATCGGCGGGCAGGCCGTCGGCGGTCGTCCAGGTCTCGAAGACACCGTCGCGGCAACGGATGAGCCCGCCGCTGAAACTGCCGGCCCAGAGGGTCCCCGCGGCGTCGAGGGCCAGCGAGCTGATGTCGTTGCTGTGTATGGCCGGGGTGTTCGAACGATCGAAGGTGATGAATTCGAGACCGTCGAAGCGGACCAGACCTTCCTGGGTGGCGATCCAGAGGGCGCCGTCGAGGTCCTGTACGATATCCTGGATGGAGTTCTGCGGCAGACCGTTGCTGGTGTCCCAGTACCTCAGCGCGTACTGATCGATCCGGCGGGCGGGATCCGGCCCCGGGACGAAGGAGTACGGCAGGATGGGGACCTGCGGCACGCCCGTTGAGGAGGGATCACCCGGGCCGCTCTCCGGGGAGCGGGCGTCCGGAATTGATCCGCATGCCGCGAGGAGACCGCACAGGGACAGGGAAAACAGCCATCGCCGGGATGCCGCAAGCCGGTTCGAGAGCACTGGT
>CAYSYY010000395.1:0-4017 GCA_964435265.1 uncultured Gemmatimonadota bacterium | reverse complement strand
CGAGGGCTACGAGGTCGAGCGCTACGTTAGGCAATTCTTCGAGAATGCCGAAGGTCGAGCTGCGGACTTCCAGAGGGTCTTCGAGACAGGGGACGGCCTCTTTGCCCGTGCCGATGTCCTTGAGCTTCACCAGGGCGACGATGTCCCCGGCGTGGACCGTCTCGACATCCGAGCGGTTGTGGCCCTTGAGCAGGCTGAGGTTGCCGAGCCGCTCCTTCGAGCGGCGGGTCGAGTTCTGGACCTCCTGTCCCGCCTTCAGGGTACCGGCGAAGACCTTGAGCAGCGAGAGTTCACCGACATGCGCCTCCGACAGCGTCTTGAAGATCTGGCCGGCGAAGGGGGCGCCGTCGCTGCGTTCCCGCACGGCCTCGCTGCCGTCCGGAGCGGTGCCGATGAGCGGGTCCATCTGATCGGGGGACGGGACCATCTCGATCAGCAACTCCATCACCCGCCCGGTACCCACGTTGAGCTGCGAGGCGCAGCAGAGGATGGGATGCACAGTCCCCTCCCGGATGCCCTTGTGCAGGCCGGCGATGATGTCCTCGGGACCCAGGTCGCCCTCCTCGAAGTACTTCTCCATCAGGGCGTCGTCGGCCTCGGCGGCGGCCTCGACCAGGGTCTCGCGGAGCGCGGCGGCTTTGGCGACCGCGGCTTCGGGAATATCGGTCTCGCTGTAGGTGCCATTCCCGTCCTGCTCGAAGATGAGTGCCTGGTTCTTGAGCAGGTCGATCACGGTGGTGAAATCGGGACCGGGATTGAACGGGAACTGCAGCGGCGCCACGCCGGTTCCGAAACGTTTGACGGCCGACTCCACGATGGCATCGAAGTCGGTGTGTTCCTTGTCCAGCTTGTTCACCAGCAGCAGCCGGGGCACTCCCGCCTCGGTGGCGTAGCGCCAGACCTGCTCGGTGCCCACCTCCAGCCCGGCGTCGGCTTTGAGGACCACCACCGCGGCCTCGACCACCTGCAGGGCTCCGCGCACTTCCGCCAGGAAGTCGGCGAAACCGGGCGTGTCGAGGAGGTTGATCTTCTTCCCCGCGTACTCGGTGAAGATGAGGGAGGTGTTGATGGTGATCTGGCGATCCTTCTCCTCATCGGTGAAATCCGAGGTCGTGTTCCCCGCTTCGACACTGCCGATGCGGCTGATGTCACCGGCGGTGACGAGGATGGCGTCGACGAGGGTCGTCTTGCCGGAATCGCCATGGCCCACCAGCGCCACGTTGCGTATGGTGTCACTCGGGTATTCTTTCACTGCTCATTTCCGGGTATGAATGTTCAATCCGTTCCCGCTGTGTCCCTCTTATCCGCTGATCCGGTTCTTCTGGAATTCCTGCAGGTACTCGCCGCGGCGCAGACGGGCCAGAGCCGCGTCGGAGTCGGTGAAGTAGTCCTTGGTGAAGCGTTTCACGTATCCGGCGAGCAGGATCAGGGCGATCAGGTTGGGGATCGCCATGAAGGCGTTGAAGGTGTCGCCCACGAACCAGACGATGTAAAGGTGCTGGCCCTGCAGGAGCGCTCCGATGAAGAGGAGCCCGAGGAAGACCCACCGGTACCACTTCGCCACCTTCACTCCGACGAGGTACTTGAAGCACTGCTCCCCGTAATAGCACCACGCCAGCAGGGTTGAATAACCGAACAGCAGCGACGCGATCGGGATCACCCATCCCAGCGTTACGACACTGTTGAAGGCCTCGGCAGTGAGCGCGGTGGAGGTCAGGGTTCCGCCGCCCCAGGCCTCGGTGAGCTTGTAGGCGCCGGAGAGCACGATGCTCAGGGTGGTCAGGGTGTTCACCACGATGGTGTCGATGAAGGTCCCGGTCATGGCCAGCAGACCGTTGCTGGCGGGATCGTCGCTCTTCGAGGCGGCCTGGGCGATGGCGGCCGAACCCAGCCCCGACTCGTTCGAGAGCACTCCCTTGCTCACCCCCTGGCTCATGGCCTGCTTGATGCCGAATCCCATCGCGGCTCCGGCCACCGCCCTGATGCCGAAGGCGGATTTGACGATGAGCACGAAGGCCGCGGGTATCTGCGTGAACCGGGCGATCAGGATCACCAGGGCGCCGAGGAAGTAGAACACGATCATGAAGGGCACCAGCTTCTCGGTCCAGGCACCGATCCGCTTGATCCCGCCGATAATGACCAGCCCGACGAAGAAGGTCAGCAGGACCGCGGTGACCAGGAAGGGAACGCCGAACTGGTCGTTGAAGGCCAGCGCCATGGAGTTCGACTGGGCCATGTTCCCGGTTCCGAAGAGCGCCGTCATCGCCCCCGCAATGGCGAAGAAGATACCCAGGAACCGACCCAGTTTGGGATTGCGCACGGCGTCCTGGGCGTAGTACATCGGCCCGCCGAGCATAGTGCCGTCCTCGGCCACGCGCCGGAAGCGCACTCCCAGGAAACCCTCGGCGTACTTCGTGGCCATCCCGAAGAATCCGGCCACCCACATCCAGAAAGGCGCGCCGGGACCGCCGATCGCGATCGCCGTGGCCACGCCCGCGATGTTCCCGTTCCCGACCGTGGCCGCGAGCGCCGTCATCAGCGCCGCGAAGGGGCTGATATCGCCCTCCCCTTCGGTCGTACGGCTCTCCTTGCCCAGCACCAGCTTCAGCGACTTGATGAGCTTGGTGATCTGGATCCCCCGGGTGGCGATGGTCAGGAGGATGCCGGTACCGACGAGGAGAATGATGAGGGGCGTGCCCCAGAGGAAGTCACGGAGGTTGGTGATGTGGAAGAGCACCTGATCCAGAAAACCGGTCATGGGATCTCCATCCTGTCGCGGATTGGGATGGCGCCGGTCGGAGAAGCCGGACGCCCCGACGGAATACGCGGCACGTTAGCTCAGCAATCCCGGCATGTCAACACGTCACGCTCACCCGAGCATGCTTCGATCATGGGAGCCGCGCCGGGCCCGTCTCCACGGAAGATTACGTACCCCGCCGGATTCCCCTCTCTATATAAGGAAGCGGGGAGAGGGCCTGATTTCTCCCCGCTTCGTATCCGCTCATACCCGCCGACGGCGGATCGTGATGGTGGGCCTAGGTGGACTCGAACCACCGACCTCACGCTTATCAGGCGTGCGCTCTAACCGGAGCTGAGCTATAGGCCCGAACGGTCATTCTCCGGAGCCATCTAAGAATAAACTCCCTCCCCCCTCTGTCAATGCTTTCCCGGATCACCTGAGCGGCTGTACCGGCAGGAGATTCAATGGAATTCCGTGCCGTCTTTGGACAGGCGTGAGGTGTCAGATCCGAGCCCCCGGAACTCAGGGTATGTGGGTGTGGGATAGATCGACCTACGTCGTGTCACTATATTCTGCCCCGTGTCGTCCCGCTTCCGGGCAGGAGCACCCGAAGGTCTCCAGCTGCTCAACGGGACGCTCGAACGACTCCGGGAGAACGCATCGATGAAGACCGCGAATACACCGCTCTCACTGCTCGCGATCGCGGTCATCGCCTACGCCGGCTATCTGCCGTCAGCCCTGAACGAAGTCCGGTCGGCCGGGACCTGTATCGAAGAGCACTACCCCGGCGAGGACTGTCTGGCGTGTCACCTCGATCTCCGGGTCGGCGGAACCGTCTACGCCGACAGCACCGCTGTGTACCCGCTGCCGGATGTATCCCTGGCATTCATCACCCCCGAAGGGGAGATCGTCGGATCGGACGCTTCCGACGCCGACGGGAACATCTGGTCGTATACCCTGCCCTACGGTCTCTACCTCATCCAGCTGGGCGCCATCTCCAGCCGCACCTGGCACTCCTTCCCCTGGCAGAGCAGCTGCAACGCCTGTCACTCTCCCTGGTACGAAGAGACCCTGGACGGCGCCGTCCGGCTGCCCGATCGCCATACCCGCCTGCCCGTGGACAACGACTGCCGCCACTGCCACTACCCCGCGAACACCTACGCACCCGACCTGGTGAGCACCTCCGGGGTGCTGAACGCCGCCAGGCTGCCGCGGCCGATCCCCCCGACGACCGTCACCATTCTGGGCCGCTCCTTCACCGTGGATCCCTCGCGGTA
>CAYSYY010000394.1:0-4027 GCA_964435265.1 uncultured Gemmatimonadota bacterium | reverse complement strand
CTGGATCCGGTCGGCGAAGAAGATCGCGGAATGCAGGTAGTAGCGCTCGGGGTACTCCCAGAGCGAGCCGCCGATCCGGTCCTGGCCCCACTCCGGCGCCTGAATGTTGCGGATCCCCAGCCGCGGGCTGTCGCCGTAGAAACTGATCATGTCGACCTTGCCCGAGATGTTGATGGCGGCCGCGAACCGGGGGGTCTGGGTGATGAGCAGGGCGGTGGCATACCCGCCGTAGCTGGTGCCGTGCACCCCCAGCTTCTCATCATCGACCAGGCCCCGGTCGATGAGCTGGTTGATCCCCGCCGTGACTCCCTTCACCCAGGCCTCACCGGGGTACCCCTCGATGAGGTGAACGCTGGGGCGGAAGCCGAAGTACCCGGCGTTGGCGATCAGGTTCATGTTGGCGTTGAAGCCGTTGTCGAAGAAGGTCTCGTAGATCTCGCAGACGAGCGGGTACTGTTCCCCCGCTTCGTAGCCCACGGGGTAGTAGAGGATCCCGTAGAGCTCTTCGCCGTCGGTGTCGCGGTAGGTGATGAGCTCGCTCCGGGTCAGCGAGCGGGTCCGGATCCAGGGATTGAGGTCGGTGAGCCGCCGCACCTCCTCGAAGGCCTTGTCGGCCCGCCAGAGGTCGTCGGGGGTGTCGCCGTCGGAACGGGAGAAGAAGAAGGTCCGGCCGTCCTCGGTCATCCGCCAGGATGAGTAGCGGTCGGCGTTGCGGATCAGATCGGTCACTTCTCCGGTCTCCAGCGCGAGCCGCACCAGCCCCCGCTCCCAGCGGTCGCGGGCGGAGGTGGAGAGGTAGAGCCACCGCCCGCAGGGACTCCAGTCCACCACGCTCAGGCGCGGCCGCTCATCCTCCTCCCCCTCGAAGGTGAAGACCTTCTCCACCGAACCCTGCACCAGATCGGCCAGCCACCAGGCGTCGGATGAGCTCAGCAGGAGTTTCTCGCCCCCGGAATGGAAGCGCATGACCGAGAAGCGCACCCGGGTGGTATCCTCCTCCCCGCCGTAGGGTCGCCCCGCTTCGGTGAGGTTGCGGGCTTCGTCGGCCCGTACCTCGCGCAGGAATACATCGCCCTCCTCGGTGTAGGCATAGGCGTCCCCGGCCTCGTTCCAGGTGACCGAGACGCGGTCGGTATCCCGGGGCCGCAGGGCCGTGCGCTCCCCGCTCGGCAGATCGAGCCAGGCGAGCTCGTACTCGGTTCCTCCACTGCGGGCGTAGACCGTTTTGAGCGGAAAGTTCTCGACGAAGGTGATGAGGGTGCCGTCCCCGGACGGCCGCAGGCTCGCGTAGCTGCTTTCGGGGAGCAGTTCGCGCACCTCACCCCGCTCCAGGGTGACGATCGCCGGGATGGTGAGGGCATCGAGGTTCCCCAGGGCATCCCATTCCAGGAACGGTTCCCTGGAATCGTGCACGATGATCGGTCCCTCGGTCAGCTCGAGAAAGGCCTGCCGGGCCCGCTCGCGCCAGCCGTCGGCCCTCAGCTCGAGCAGCAGGCCGCTGCCGTCGGGCAGCCACTGAAGCGTGGAGCGGGAAGCGATCTCCCTGTCATTGCGCAGCCGGAGCGCCCGGCCGCGCCCGCGTTCGATATCCCAGATCCAGATCGCCCAGGCGTCATCCTCCAGCCGGAGGAAAGCGAGGGAGCGTTCATCGGGGCTCAGGGTGAATCCGCCGGCCGGCGCGCGTTCGTCGAAGAGGGTGGTCAGCGTACCGGTCTCACCGTTGAGCAGTACGACCTCCACCCCCCCCGGTCCGGTATAAGTCGGGTCGCCGTAGCGGGCGTAGTCGTTCCCGAGCCGGTCGAGTCGCCGGCTGAGGGTCCCCACGAGCAGGGCGCCGTCGGCGGTCTGGTCATAGATCCGCAGTGAAGTCTGGTTCAGCAGGTCGTCGACGGTGAAGGGCTGCATCTCCTGCGCCGCGATCAGGTGCGGGGTGAGGATGAGCGCGAGCAGGGTGACGACTTCGAGCCGGAAGGTGGCGGGGACGCGATTCCTTGATCTGGTCATGGCTGGCTCCGGGTCCGGTGTTCGGATTTGACGTCGTTGCGGCGGATCGGTCGGCCGCCGGCGGTGATGCGGGATATCTTTGTACACCATTCCTCCTCCTCCTCCTCGCGCCTTGCCGGCCGGACGCCTCGGCCCTCTCGATACGTTACCGTATGTACGGAACGGTGTACTAACCCGGCGCGGTCGGGCTGTCCGGCGGTGCGGGCGCCTACTTCCGCTTCTGCAGGAAGGTCTGCGCCCGGTCGGTGTCCGCAGCGGCTTCGGTGATGCGCTTCAACCCCTCCTTGATGGCCTCGATCGAGGAGGCGTAGGAGAAACGCACGTATTCCTGTGTCTCTTCCGCGGTCCGGCGGCCGAAGCACTGACGGCCGAGCACGGCCACGCCGGCCTCGTAGAGCAGGTAGTTCTGCAGGGCCTTCGAGTCCGGTAACCCCAAGTTCCGGCACACCCCCGTCACATTCGGCCATACGTAGAACGCGCCGGACGGTTTCAGACAAGTGAAGCCGGGAATCGCGTTCAGACCGTCCACGATGATATCACGCCGCTCATGGAAGATCTGCTTCATGCGGTCGGCCCCGTCCTGCGCCCCCGTCAGGGCTTCGGCGCCCGCCACCTGCGTGAAGGAGGCGGTACACGACACCGAGTTGGTCACGAGCTGGCTGACGGCTTCAGCCATTTCCGCGGGCATGACGCCGTAGCCCAGACGCCAGCCGGTCATGGCGTAGGTCTTCGAGTGCCCTTCGAGGATTATGGTGCGCTCGGTCATCCCCTCGAACTGGGTGATGCTCTGGAACTCGCCGTCGTAGACTAGCCGGCTGTAGATCTCGTCTGAGAGCACGTAGAAGTCGTGCCGGTGGGCCAGTTCGGCGACCCGCTGCAGGCTCTCGCGCGGCACCACGCCGCTGGTGGGATTCTGCGGGCTGTTCAGGATCAGCAGTTTGGTCCGGTCCGAGACGATCTCTTCCAGCCGGTCGACGTCGAAACTGAAAGCGTGCTCCTCCACCAGCGGCAGGGAAACCGCCTTCGCGCCCACGAAGTCGATCATCGACTCGTAGATCGGGAAGCCGGGATTGGGGTAGACGACCTCATCCCCCTCATCGGCCAGGGCCAGGATGGTGAAGAACATGATCGGTTTGGCCCCCGGCGTGACCACGACGTTGGCGGGGGTGTAAGCGGTGCCGCGGGTGCGGTTGATGTAGTCGGCGAGGACCTCGCGGAAGCTCATCATGCCGGCCGAGGGGGTGTAGTGGGTCTGTCCCTCGTCAAGCGCCTTCTTGGCGGCTTCCCGGATATTGAGGGGGGTGTCGAAGTCGGGCTCGCCGATGGAGAAGGACACGATGTCGCGACCCTGGGCCTTGAGGGCGTTGACCTGGGCCAGGACCGCGAAAGCTGTTTCGGTTCCGAGACGTGACATGCGCTGAGCGAGTTTCATGATGACACCTCGATGTTCGCGTTCTCAGTCGGCTGCAGTCTGCATATTCGCCCGGGTGGTTGGGTTGATGGTAACAAAGCCGCTGCCCGGCGACCAGTCAACTCACTCCGGCTCCGGTTCATGACCGGTCCGGCCGGCCGGCGGTCGGATCGCACCCCGGTCCGCACCCGACAGCCCCGCCGGCACCTGCCGCCCGCCCCGGCGACGGGCCTCCTCACGCACCCGGCCGAAGGGATCGCCGGGCTTCCATTCGATCCACTCCCCGCTGCGGGCGATGATGAGCCCTGAGAGCAGCGCCGCCGTCATCTCCTGCACCATCCCGTCGTATGTCCAGGTCGGATCGTACTCGTCGGAGGGCTGGTGATAGGTGGCGGCGGTCCAGGTGCGGGCGTGCTCGGCCCCCCACCCTTCCGGGCGTCCGCGGTAGCTGTCGCCGGCCCCCAGGCTGGTGGCCGGGATACCCACTTTGGCGAAGGAGAAGTGATCGGAGCGGAAGAATCCGCCCACCTCGGGGCGGGGATCCCCCTTCACCTCCATTTCCAGGTACGCGGCGGCTTCGGAAGCGGCCGCCCCGGCCAGCACGATCGAGTC
>CAYSYY010000393.1:0-4030 GCA_964435265.1 uncultured Gemmatimonadota bacterium | reverse complement strand
GCGCGCGGCATGAGCCCGGTCCGCTGGGGCCCTTACGGTCCCGGGCACAAGGTCTTCACTCCGCCCCCCGAGATCTGCGGGGAAACCGAGTGCACCCTGGAGAAATGCCCCGAATACAACTGTCTCGAACAGGTCTCGGTGGAGCAGGTAACCGGGGTGGCCCTGGGTATGACGGAGCAGTCACCTCATCACGGGCGGCGCGAGCGGCAGGCTCCGGAGGAACCGATGACGACGGTCGATCCGGACCGGGAAGGCGGTCAGGATCCGGCCGGCGGTCGGAGTCCAGAGAACGATCATGATCCGGCCGGCGATCGGGATAAGGGGAGCGGGTCGGCATGAGCCGTTACGAATCATTCGATACCTCCCGGCTCAGGCCGCGCCCGCTGGCCGAGCGGGCCAACAAGGTCACCCTCGCCGACATGAGGCCGCTCCCCGCACCCGGCCGGCGGGAGGAAGTGGAGGGGCGACGCTCCCCGCTCGAGAACGATGCCGAACTGATTGCCTTCGCCCGCACGGTGCGCCGGGCGGGGGAGGCGGGCCGGAAGGTCATCTGGATGATGGGCGCCCACGTGGTCAAAGTGGGGTGCACCCCCTTCGTCATCGATCTGGCCGAGCGGGGGATCGTGAGCTGCGTGGCCACCAACGGTGCCGGCATGATCCACGACTTCGAGCTGGCCCTGATCGGCGCCACCAGCGAGGACGTCGAATCGAACCTGGCCGGGGGGGAGTTCGGCATGTGGGAGGAAACGGGCGGCCACCTGCACGCCGCCGCCCGCCTGGCCCGTGAGCGGGACATGGGGTACGGCGAAGGGGTGGGGTGCTACATCGAGGAGCAGGGCCTGCCGCACCGCGAGGCCAGCCTCTTCTGGCGGCTCTGGCGGGCCGGGGTACCGGTCACCGTGCATGCGGCCATCGGGACCGAGATCATCCACCAGCATCCGGCCATGGACGGGGCGCTCGTAGGCGGTCTCAGCTACCGCGATTTCCTGATCTTCGTCCGGCAGATCACGGAACTCGTGCCCGGTTCGGCCGTCCTCAACGTCGGATCGGCCGTCATACTGCCCGAGGTCTTCGTCAAGGCGCTGGCGATGGCGCGCAACGCCGGGGCCGGCGCCCACGGCTTCGCCGCCGCCGTCTTCGACATGATCGACCACTACCGGCCCCGGGTGAACGTGGCGGAGCGGCCCACCGCCACGGGGGGCAGGGGCTACCTGTTCCTCGGACGGCACGAGCTCCTGTTGCCGCGCCTGCATGAACTCGTCACCGCCGAACCGGCGCCGGAGGAGTGAGCCGGCTCGGACCGGGGCCGGCGGGAACGAACCCGCGGTGAAACAGATCGAACCGGATCGGTGTGAGCGGGGTATCCGACCGGGAGGGAGATATGCTACCATGAAGGGCATGGTGAGGATCACATCGGCCGTTATCCTGCTGCTCGTCGCCTGCGCCCCGAGCACGCCCCGATTCGTTCCGGCCGCGGAGGAACCCGCGGAACCGGAGGGTCCGGTCGCACAGGTGGCCGACCTGGCCGGCGAACTCCTCGTCTCACCCCCCGAGAGCCGGGCCGAGGACGTTCTGGCCGGCAATCCCGAGGTCGTGCTGTTCCTGGTCGGCATCCGTGAGAGTGTCCCGACAACCCGGCCGCCGGTCCCGGTGGATCTGCCCGATACGACCGAGGTCATGGCACCGAGCGTCCAGCACGGACCGCGCAAGGAGTACCAGGTCCAGGTGGCGATCACCCCCTCGGCCGAGGAAGCCCAGGACTTCATGGAACGACTCACCCCTCTGCTGGAAGGAGAAGAGCCCTTCATCGTTTTCACCAGTCCGTACTACCGCATCAGGGTGGGACACAAGACGACCCGCGAGGCGGCCGACCAGCTGCTGCGACGTCTCAACGCCCTGGGGTACACCGGCGCCATGGTTATCCCGGTCACCATCCAGCCCGACCGGGAAGCGCGTTGACAGACGGGTTGTCACCCCGGTATATTCGCCTTCCAGAAACTTCATACAAGACAATGAGTTACAGGAAATCCAGAGAGCCCCGCACGGCGGGTGGAGGACGCGCGACCGGCGCGCTGGTACTGCTGCTGCTTCTGGCGGCCTGTGCCGGGATCGGTATACCCGGTTCGGGGACCCGTCCGGCGGAGCCGGCTGAGGATCCCCCGGAGGCGGTCACAGCCGTGCCGATCCCGGCGCCGGCCGAGTCCACTGCGACTTCCGCCCCGGCCCTGCAGGAACCCGCTCCCACCCCGGCTTCGGCCGCCCGTGCCTATCTCGATGAAGCCGGGCTGATGCTTGAGGAGGCCCGGAACGCTTTCGAGTTCGGGGAGTACGAAGCCTGTGAGTTCGGAATCAAGCAGGCGCTCGAGGTCCTGCTCGAGGCCGACAGCCTGGTGCCCAGCCGGATCCAGCTCGACACCGAGCTCCCGATCACCGAAGCCCAGACCATCCGGCATGAGGCGATGCTGCGTCTGCGGGGCGAGTTCGAGTGGCTCTGGAACGACGCCAACGCCCTCTACGACCAGGTCCTGCCACACCTCAACATCACCGTCTTCACTCCCGCCGCCCTTCCGGAAGGGGAGCAGGTCGATCTCGAGGCGATGAACGCGGCGCTCGAGGAGGCGGTGGAACCGGCTCCGGGTTCGTGGGAGGAGATCCGGGACTTGCTGCTCGCGATGCACGCCGACGGGCGGATCGACATCGACATGGGGCTGGAGTCATGGACCGACTTCGCCTGGAAGACAGTCTACTGGTCGGTCAGCTACTACGCGGGGCGCGGGAAGAACAACTTCCGGATCTGGCTCGAACGCTCGGGCCGCTACCAGAAAATGGTCGAGGACGTTCTGGTCACCGAGGGCCTGCCGCGCGACATGGTTTATCTCTGCATGATCGAGAGCGGCTTCAGCCCGCGCGCCTATTCGCGGGCCTCCGCGGTCGGGCCGTGGCAGTTCATGTACTACACCGCGCCGAAGTTCGGGCTAAAGACATACCGGACCGATCCGTGCCTGGACGAACGGCGCGATTTCACGAAGAGTACCCGTGCCGCCTCGCAGTACCTCAAGGATCTCTTCGCCGAGTTCCAGGCCTGGCCGCTGGCCATGGCCGCCTACAACAGCGGCGAAGGACGGGTGCGCGGGGCCCAGCGCTGGGCCCGCAACTCCCGCCGGTCCGAAGACTACTGGACGATCTACAACCGGCTCCCCCGCGAGACGAAGAACTACGTGCCGTACTTCATGGCGGCCATGCTGATCGCGAAGGATCCGGCCCGCTACGGCTTCACCGAGATAGCCTGGCAGACCCCCTTCTCCGAGCTTTACGAGACGGTGCGGGTGCACGGCGCCATCGAGCTGGCCCGCGCGGCGACCTACACCGGCTCGACCGAGGCGTACCTGCTCGAACTCAATCCCGAACTCTGGTACAAGTTCACGCCGCCGGAGGGGTACGACCTGAGGATCCCCCGGGGCACCACTGACGCGTTCATCACCGGACTCGAGCAGATGCCGGAACAGGGGCGGGTGAGCTACCTCACCCACGTCATCCGGCGCGGCGATACCGGGGGCGAGATCGCGGAGCGCTACGGGGTACCGTGGAGCACCATCAGGGAGAACAACCAGGACCGGGTGCGCAGCGATACCAGCCTGCAGGTGGGCACGGAACTGCGCATCCCGCGTTACGAGAAATCGCGCTACCTGACCTCCGACGAGATCCGGAGTCTGAGCCGGCAGAGCGTCATGGCCGCGGCGGGCACCCCGATCACCTACACGGTGCGGACGGGCGATACCATCAGCGGGATAGCCACCCGTTACCGGGTGACCTGGATGCAGATCCGGCAGTGGAACAACCTGCGCGGCGACCTCATCCGCCCCGGACAGCGCCTGCGCCTCTACGGCACGGCCGCGGGTTCGAGCCGGCCGGCGGTGGCCGTGGCCGGTGTACCCGCCGACGGGATATACACGGTCGGCCGCAACGACACCCTCTGGGACATTTCGCAGAAGTACCGGATCTCGGTGAACGACCTCAAACACTGGAACGG
>CAYSYY010000392.1:0-4031 GCA_964435265.1 uncultured Gemmatimonadota bacterium | reverse complement strand
ATGGAAAGAATCCGCTAAATCGGTATCCGTACCGCCCTCGGAGCGAATCGGGCTCGGATCATCCAGCAAATGCTGACCGAAGGGATACTGCTCGCTCTCTCGGGGGGGGTGCTGGGAATCGGGGTGACGATTGTCGGTTCTCGGCTGGCGGCCTCCATGATGCCGGTTCATATCACTTTTTCGTCCGGGTCGAATTTAGCCGTACTCTGGGTGGTATTCGGTCTCTCGATGACTGCCGCTCTGCTATTCGGACTTTTCCCGGCCATCCGGATTGCTCGGTACAATCTGCGGAATATCCCCGCTCGAGCGGTCCCGACCGGCCGGCGTTTTTCGTTCAGCAATCTGCTCGTCATCGCCCAAATGACTCTCTCCATGGTTCTGATCACCGGCGCAGGGCTCTTCATACGGAGCATAATCGAGGTAGTTCACACCGACCTCGGATTCGAGGAAGAGAATCGCCTGATTATTGCCGTCAATCCCGCCGAAACTGGTTATTCCGACGAACAATCCTATGCCTTTATCGAGGACATGCTGGAACGGATCGCCCTTCATACGGAGGTCAGTGGTGTGACAACGGCCAGGGTGCATCCTTTCGGTGGGACGACGAGAACTGTCTTTCGAGTGCCCGGCACTGCCTGGGAGGAGGAGGAACGAGATCTTACCGATTTCAATGAAGTCAGTCCTCATTACTTCGAGGTCCTTGGTATTCCACTGATCGCCGGAAGGGAGTTCGAAACCAGCGATGATGCCGCAGCTCCCAAGGTGGCGATCGTCAACCAGGTGGTCGCCGAGGAACTGTGGCCGGGAGAAAGCCCGCTCGGTAAAACAATGAGTTGGGGAGGTCAGCAGATAACAGTGGTGGGTGTAGCTCAAAATGTGAAACTATATGAAATTGGAGAAGCACCTATAGCCCAGGTCTACGTACCTCAACTGCAGTTTGATGCTGACCGGGTTCGGTTCATCATCGCCCTGGCTGGCGACACCGGATCGGTCGTCCGTCACGTACGGGACATGATTTCTCAATACGATCCTCACCTTGCGGTTTCAGAGGTGACCACGATACGAGATCTCGTCCGGGGCCAGGCGGCATCCTATCGGACCATGGCGGTCCTGGTTGGTCTCTTCAGCAGTATTGCCCTATTGCTGGCAGTCGTCGGTCTATACGGCCTGCAGGCCTATATCGTGAGCAGGAGGCGTCACGAAATCGGTGTGCGTCTGGCTCTGGGCGCACAACGGGGCAGTGTCGCAGGAGCAGTTGTACGTCAGGGACTGGTGATTGCGCTGATCGGTGTGTTTGCAGGTCTGGCGGCTTCGTATCCCCTCGCACCTCTTGTTCGGGGCATGCTGTTCGGGATCCGACCCCACGATCCCCTGACCCTGCTCCTGGTTCCGCTGGTTCTGATCGTGGCCTCAGTTCTGGCCAGCCTTCTGCCGGCATTACGCGCCAGCAGGGTGAGTCCAATGCAAGCCTTGCGAACAGACTGAGCATGAGCTTCAGGTATTCACCGGCGTTTGTTTCTGTTCCGATTGAGTACCGCACGATTAGGGCAATCACGGGGCACGATATGGTTGGACGTGAAGTGCATAATTTATTTCAATAATTGTATTAGCCTGTATGACGTTGGCGTTGATCCTGCTTCCATCGCACAGCTCCATCTCCAAGACACAGACACCAGAACTCTGCCCGGATCTGGAATTCATGAGTCCTTTCCTCGGTGACTGGGAAGGTGAGTTCCAGAATAGTAGCGAACGACCTCCGGTGTTCCGCTCCTGGAAATCTATACTGGGTGGGCAAGCTGTCAGAGAGACACGGCGGGTTCCTGATTTCGCCTTTGAAGCAGAAAGCATCTTCTACTTCAATCGCGCCACCGGAACCGTCGAATACCTCGGTCTCACCGATAATGGTTATGTGAGTCGGGGGCAGATAGTCTTCAGGGAGGGGGAATTCGTGCAGACAGGCGATCAGATACAGCCTGACGGCACAACTTCAGCTATCAAGGTGACTTATCGTTTCGAGGACGGACCGACGATTACAAATCAGCTCTTCAATCTAGTAGATGGAGTTTATCAACCCGGTCATGTCATCACATACACTCTATGGGGATCACGTCAATGCGAAGAGTCGGATTCTTCCTTGTAGCAGCCTTTCTTCTATTTACCGGTGTGATTGGGATCAGGAGTGCGGTGGGTGACTGGGGTGAGGCTGATACGCTAGGCAGGATAGTCTGCACGGTTTTCATTACGTTAGGCGGGTGTCTAGGAGTAGGGGCCGGAGTGGGTGTGCTCGCACGAAAGCCTTGGGTCAGGATTCTAATACTGGCTTGGGCCGTGTCATGGCCGGTGTCCGTGATCCTTGCCTGCATTTTTTGGACTTGGCCAGGGCTTGGGCCTTTCCTGCTAGGATTTTCAGTGGCCATAGTTCTCACCATCTCCACCTATCTTGGGTGGCAGGCCTCTACGAAACCTCTTTCGTAAAATTATCTGGGGTGTTTCAAGCGAAGATCAAGGTGTTGTGACTCTTCAGCGCTTGTTGGGGCGTATAATGATGGAGGCGGCACCCCGGCCCGCGCCTTATACGGGTTCAGTATAAGTCTGTGAGAACATATCTGCCGGTGTACACCGCGAATCACTCCTTCGATGTAATGAAGTCTTCGAGCGAACTCCGGTCAAAGTGGCGACTCTGAGCTTGTGGATATCCATGCCGGCTGGGACTGTTATGATATGGAGGCAAAACGTGCCTTTAGAGGGCACGGATGGAGTAAAGAAAGAGACTTTCGGCTTGACCGTGGTCTATTGTAATCGTAAAATGTGCCCCGGGAAGGCACGAAATGCGCACGAATAGTACATCGCTCAAGACTCTTGGCCCTCAGGCGGCCAGGCTGGTCACGATGCTCCACGAACGGAGCCGTGTCGTTTTCCGCCTCGAGGATGTCCGGGACATCACGGGTCTCTCCGAGGCCTCCGCCAGGAGCTTCATACGCAAGCTCGTAGATCGGGGAGTGGCTGCGCGGATCAAGCCCGGTCTCTATATCCTGGTCCCCTTCGAGCTGGGGAGGGAGCGGCAGTACTTGGGCAACCCTCTCGTCGTTGCCCGGGAGATCGTTCACGGCGTGGACTATTACTTCTCGCACGCCACCGCCATGAATATCCACGGCATGACGACCCAGCCCCAGCTGGTGGTCATGGTGACCACGTCGGCGTCCCGGCGTTCCGTGACGGCGCTGGGTGTGGAGTTCCGCTTCATCCGCTCCCAGCGTCGTCATTTCTTCGGCCTCACCGAACACTGGGTTACCAAGCAGGAAAGAGTACGCGTGAGCGATCCGGAGCGGACGATCATCGACGGGCTCAAGCAGCCCGAGCACTGCGGCGGGGTGACCGAGGTCGCCAAAGGACTCTGGATGCGACGCCGGGACATGAAGGTCGAACGGCTCGTTGAGTACGCGAGGCGGATCGACGTCGGTGCTGTCGTGCGCCGGCTTGGGTTTCTGCTGGAGACCTACGAAATGGCCGAGGTGCAGGACCTGGACCGGCTTCGGACCGGCTTGACGGCGACCTACGCCCAGCTGGATCCCGTTTTGCCGGCCGAGGGGAAACGGCTTCGCCGGTGGCGCCTTCAGTTGAACGTCGATCCCGAAGAACTGCGCGCCGTCGCAAAGACCTGACCCATGATTCCGCAGCGGGACCTCTCTCTTCTTTCGAATCGCCTCGCCGAGCGGGGAGGCCGGCGCATCCCGGAGGCTGTCCTTGAGCGCGATTACTGCCTCTCGTGGTTCCTGGTCGGGTTGTCACGGAGCCCGCTTCGAGGCCGGGTCGCGTTCAAGGGCGGGACCGCGCTCAAGAAGTTCTTCTTCGCGGACTATCGATTCTCCGAGGACCTGAACTTCACGCTGATCAAGGAGATTTCATGGGAGGAGATCGAGCGACACCTCGCAGTGGCCTTCGAGGAGACCCGAAAGGCATCCGGCGTGGCGATCCACCTCGACCACCTCGACCGTCATTCCCACGAAAACAGCCATACGTTCTACCTGGCC
>CAYSYY010000391.1:0-4034 GCA_964435265.1 uncultured Gemmatimonadota bacterium | reverse complement strand
GGGAGTCGGAGACCGTATGGAGATTGCGGCATACCATATAGACGGAGGCTACTCCGCTGGTCGGATCAAGGGAAAAGGGGAAGAGTATCTCCGTGCCGTGCGAAAGGCGATCTCCGGGCCTTTCACAAGAGACACGATCAAGGTGGCCGAACAGTACACCGCGAAGTGGCAGCACAAGCCGTCCTTCGACGTGCGGATCGAAGTGGACGGCTGGCAGCTTACCGTTCACCTGGAGGCGCGTGGAGAGAACGCGAACATCTGGCACTACGTCAGCGAAGGCACGCGACCACACAAGATCCGCGTGCGGAACGCAAAGGCGCTGACCTTTTTCTGGGATGGGGTACGCGGAAACTACAACCCGCGTCCCAGAACCCTGCCGATCAATGCGGTCGTCGGCGGATCTCCAGCCGCCGTCAAGGTCCATCACTACAAGGAGGTCGATCATCCGGGGAGCGCGCCGAGACACCTAGAGGATAGGATACACGCGAAGGTGGCTCCACTCTTGCGGAAACACATTCACAATGTTACCGTTTATGGCTGAGAGAGAGGACAATATGAACGAACCCGACGCGATAGAACCAGCAGACACCACGATCCAAGTCCGCATTGTCTCCATCTCGGGACAGAGCGCACTGGTAGAGTTCCAGGGAGAGATATCCCTGGAGCGAAGGTACGTCCCGGTCAACCAACTCGACCGGAGAGACGGAGACGCCGCACTCTGCCGACAAGATACCCTCGATCTCGGGATCGTGTACGGTATCCCCTGGGCTGACAAGCTAGATCTATCCATCCTGACGCCTGCCTATCTCCAGGCAGAGCTACGCAGACGTGGGGTCTGGACAGAAGGGGATCTGCGGCTCCACGATAACGTGGTGACCCGCATCGCTGTCAACTCTTTAGGCCGCATCATATTCGAGTGCATCAAATAGGAGGATCCACGATGCCAACTGCAAACGACATTTACGATCAGTATGACGGCGACGTGTGGGTACAGCCCGACGGGCCTAACACGGAGCCGCTCCCCCTGGCTTGCGCCGAGGTCGGAGACATCTCGACCCCTGTGGGAGATGTGTCGCGGCGCTTCTGCCGCCAGGTCGACGGGACGATCACGACGGTCAATACCACCCAAGGCACGCCGTCGAGCATCACGTTTGACGTGATGCTCTGGAAAACGAAAATCCGGAACTCGATCCAGAAGGCGAAGGACAACCGCTGCCCGATCCCGATCTACGTCCGCAACGGACACTGCGGGCGTCCTGCCGTGTTCCTGTCCTACGACATGTACACGGTCTATATGGACTCATTCGTCAACAGCCGAACGGAGTCCAGCCCAGCGCGGCAACGGGTGGAAGAGAACGATAGCCCGACGGACATCTCCCTGACCTACTCCCTGTCCGCCGACCCCAACAGCCCGGATATCTATCGGCTGATCTCGACCCTGATCGAAGTTCCCTCGACCGGGACGGCAGAGGACGAGCCCTTCCGCGATATCGCCTCGTGCTCCACTCCACGATGCTTCTCCGGCGCGTGCGGCGCTCAAGTCGAGGCTTGCGACCACCTGGAGATCGTGACGGACGCGGCTGCGGCAGGATCCGCCGACGGGTACCGCTCCGCAGACGGCGGATCCACCTTCGCGGTATGGGCGGCACAGCCCTTCGCGGCAGACGAACACATCTCAGGTGTCGAGTGCTTCGACATCAGCGAGACCGTCACCCGGATCCTCGTCGCTCGCGGAACGACAGACGGAGCAAACCCAGCCGAAGTCGCCTACTCGGACGACAACGGAGCGACCTGGACGACAGCCAACGTCGGCGCGACGAACGGGCAGTACGTCTCCTTCGGCGGCGCCCTCTTCGCGCTCGACTACCGCCACATCTGGTGCGGTATGGACGACGGCGAGATCTGGTTCTCCGGCGACGGCGGCGTGACGTGGACACAGCAATCTACTCCTACCCCCGGCGCGTCCGAAGAGATCCGGCACATCGACTTCATCGACGTGAACTATGGCTGGGCCGTCGGCGGCTTCGCGACCACGCCCACCGGCCTGTTCTGGAACACCGTGGACGGTGGCGCACACTGGAATGCCGCAGTCACCGAACCGAAGGTCGAAGTCGGAAACTGGGTCTCCGTGATCGACGGGCAGCGGGTATGGGTCGGCCTGGACGATGGGACCGTGTACTACTCCCTCAACTGGGGCACGACCTGGGCCGCCCGAACCCTCCCCTCTGCAATGTCCAACCAGGGAGACGGGCAGTTCCTGAACGCCTACATCGGCGCTCTGTGCGGGTGGAAGGCAGGATCCGGCAACGGCGTGGCCGTCGTGATGCGAACCTTCGACGGCGGCTACTCCTGGGAAGAGTTCAACATCGCAACCGAGTTCGACTCTGCCCCAGCCTACGCCGGACTCAACGCCCTGTGGATGTGCTCCGCCAACCAGATCCTTGCGGTAGGGGAAGCCATCGACTCCGCATCCGTACTCTGGCAGCTCGAACCGGCTGGCTGGTAAACGCAGCCCTGATATCGGTGTCCCGGCTGGGGCGGGGTGAGTCCTTCCTCCCCGCTCCCTCGCTCCAGCCGACACATAGGGGAGGAAACCTATGTCGAAAGATCGAGAACGGTTTTACCAACTGGAGGATGGAAAGGTCTACGTGACCACTTCACTCGGGGTAAAGGTGCGGTGCCTGCCCTACGCCGACATGCTCATGAGGGCCGGCATCCTGATCCAGCCCCCGGAGGAACCATCTCCCCCCACCTTCATGCGTGCGTCCGCCGACGGGGAAGAGTATCCCCAACCCTACACCCAGGAAGAGATCGACGCTAACCCGAACGTGCCCGACGATGACAAGGCAGCGTGGGCAGCATACCTCCTGGCCCGAGACGAGTACGAAACAGCCCTGGCGGGGGCAGACAGCCAGAGAAACGAGAAACGGATGGCCGTCCTCGCACTCAAAGCCACCCGCATCGAGGAGCACGTGGACTATGACGCCTGGGCAGAGGAGCAAGAGACTTTGTTCGGGATCCCGGTGCCCGACGATCCGAAACAGCGACGGATCGTGTACTTTGCGACGGAAGTCGCCGTCACGAAAGAGGATGGCGCTCGCCTGATGGCGGGCGTGCTCCGCGCATCCGGCTTGTCAGAGGAGGCTCTCGACCACGTCGAGGACATGTTTCGGGATCAAGTGGTCGACGGGTCTGACGCTGAGACAGGCGCGGAGGAGGATCGCACGTAAGGCTGACACCCAGGGGTGGCGGGTGACGATGCTGTGGAATCTGGTCAACGTCCCGGTTCAGTACGGGCTCATCGGCATCTGGGACGATCTCTCCCCAGAATGGAAGATCCTGCTCCTGGCCCACCACAGGGCAGCAGGGACGATGCACGCTTATGAGGATCTAGTCTCACAAGGGAAGATCTGAAAGTGACGCAAAAACTCCCACAAGACGGTGTCGAACTCGTCGTCAAGGGGATCAATCAATTCCTGAGCGATCTCAGGAAGGCAGATGCAACCTGGCAGCAGACCTCGCAAGGATTTGCAGCAGGCGGGGCAGCCGCAGGCAGGGCAGCTGGCTCTGGCGGGGTTGGTGGTCTGACCAATTCGATCAGCGGCAGCGGTGGCCTCAACATGGCTCTGACCGCAGCCAATCCGGCCCTCGGCGCGGTCATGACCGGACTCAACCAGACGCTAGAAGTAGCAGGCAAAGTTGCCAGAGCTATAAGAGACGTTGCCTCTGCTGTATACAAGTTCATTGAAAGTGCAGCGCAAGTCGAAGGTATCGAGACACAGTTCCGCACCCTGACCCAAAACATCGACGGCGGGATGTCGGCCATGATGAGGGCACTCGAGCGCGGAAGCTCTGGCATGATCGCACAGCGCGATCTGATGCGATCGTTCAACGACGCTGCGGCCCTGGTCAATACCCAGTTTGCCGAACGGCTCCCCGAAGCCCTCAACCTTTTGACGAAGGTCTCTGCCGCAACCGGCGAGTCCATGACCTACCTGATGGACTCCCTCGTTCGCGGTGTCGGGCGTGTCTCC
>CAYSYY010000390.1:0-4035 GCA_964435265.1 uncultured Gemmatimonadota bacterium | reverse complement strand
TACCCTGGTCTCCACCCTGACCAAGAAGATGGCCGAGGATCTGACCGATTACCTGGTCGGGGCGGGGGTGCGGGCCCGGTACATGCATTCCGAGATCGAGGCGCTGGACCGGGTGGAGCTGTTGCGGGGTCTGCGCATGGGCGCTTTCGACGTTCTGGTCGGCATCAACCTGCTCCGGGAAGGCCTCGACATGCCCGAGGTGGGGCTGGTGGTCATCCTCGACGCCGATAAGGAGGGGTATCTGCGGAGCCGGACCAGCCTCATCCAGACGATGGGACGGGCCGCCCGCAACGCCAACGGGCAGGTCATCATGTATGCCGACCGGATCACCGGTTCGATGCAGGGAGCCATCGAGGAGGTGAACCGGCGGCGGGCGATCCAGCGGGAACACAACGAGCGGCACGGCATCACTCCCCGCACGCTGGTGAAGACGCACGCGGAGGTCCTGGCGAGCACCTCGCTGGCCGATCTGCTGGACGCCGGACAGCGGGCTGGCGCCGGAGAGCCGGATCTCGATACCCTCATGCGGCCGTTCCGGGGGCTGACGGGCGAGAGCTGGGAGATCTCGGTGGAGCAGCAGATGCTGGCTTACGCCGCGGATCTGGATTTCGAGAAGGCCACCGTCCTGAGGGACGAACTGGCCCGGTACCGTGCCGGCGCGGGGGAGGGAGAGTCATGATCGATCTCGCACGCCTCGATCGGATCATCGAGACCGCCCTGGCCGAGGATCTGGGCTCCGGGGATGTGACAAGCAACCTGACCGTCGAGCCGCACGCCGAGAGCGAGGGGATCATCCTGAGCCGCGAGGAGGCGATCCTGGCGGGCATGCCGGTCCTCGAGCGGGTCTTCCTGCACGCCGATCCCAAAGTGGTGGTCACGCCGCGCCTGGCCGAGGGCGAGCTGATGCATCCCGGCGAGGTCATCGCCGAACTCACCGGACCCACCCGGGGCATCCTGGCCGGCGAGCGCCTGGCCCTGAACTTCCTGCAGCGGCTCTGTGCCGTGGCCACGATCACCCGCCGTTTCGTGGAGGCGGTGGCGGGGAGCGAGGTAAGGATCCTCGATACCCGCAAGACCACCCCGGGGCTGCGCGAACTGGAGAAGTACGCCGTGCGGACCGGCGGCGGCGCCAACCACCGCATGGGACTCTACGACGGCATCCTCATCAAGGAGAACCACGCCCACGCGGCCGGCGGAGTGGGGGAGGCCCTCGAGCGGGTCCGGTCGGGGCTCGCGGGCGCCGGCTCCCGGTTCCTGATCGTGGTCGAGGTCGCCACCGAGGCTCAGGCCCACGAGGCCGTCACCGCGGGCGCCGACCGACTCCTGCTCGATAACCTCTCACCCGGTGAGATGGCCCGGCTGGTCGAGAAGATCCGCAACTGGGAGGGGGGGGATCTCCAGCTCGAGGCCTCGGGCGGGATCACCCTGCAGAATGTGGCGGAGTATGCCGGAACGGGAGTGGACTACATCAGCATCGGTGCCCTGACGCATTCGGCGCGGGCGGTGGATCTCTCCCTGCTCCTGCGGTAGGGATTCCGGGGATCAGGGTCTGCGGGAGAGGCGACGAACCGGGAGCGGCTATGCGCGAGGTCTGGACGGAGGGATTCGCAGGGATGGTGCGGGCGGCGCGCCACGCCGCCGGCGACGGGCCGGAGGGCGGGTTGCTCCTGCGGCCGGGGTCGACGATCTGGGGAAGCGATGTCCCGCTGGCCGCCGAGTTCTCCTATCACCGGGTCCTCACCTCCACCAACGACCATCTCAAGGAACTGGTGCGGTCGGGGGCCGCAGGCGGCCGGGTCGTCATCGCCGCGGAACAGACCGCCGGGCGGGGCCGGCTCGGCCGGTCGTGGTTCTCGCCTCCCGGGGGGGGGGTCTACGTCTCCCTGCTGCTGCGGCCCCGGATACCGCCGGCCGCTACCGGCTGGATCACCCTGGGCGCGGCCCTGGCCCTGGTGCGGGCGGCCGCCCGGCACGGCATCACGACCGGTATCAAGTGGCCGAACGATGTCCTCTGCCGGGGCCGGAAAGCAGCCGGGATCCTGGTCGAAGCCGGGTCCGAAACCAGGCGCCTGACCTGGTTCGTAATCGGGACCGGTATCAACCTGCGCCCGGCCCACCCGATGCCCGCCGGACTGGCCGAACGGGCGACGACTCTGGAAGCGTGCGCGGGCCGGGCGGTGGATGCCGACCGGCTCCTGGCCGACTACCTCTGGGAGCTGTGGGAACTTGCGCCCGAGCTTGCGGTCGGAGAGGATGGAGAGGTCCCCGACTGCGCCGCCGAGATCGCCGGCCGCCTGACCCATCTGGGGGCACCGGTGACGGTTCGCACCGCCCGGGGCGAGGTGAGCGGAGTGACGGTCGGCCTTAGTTCCGAGGGCTGGCTCGAACTCGACGGAGGCAGAACGATCATGACGGGGGAACTCCTGCCCTGAGAGGGGGGAGGAAGGGATCATGCTGCTGGCTATCGACATCGGGAACACGCATACCGTCGGCGGCGTCTACCGAGGCTCCGAACTCGTCGCGGAGTGGCGCACCCCCACCGATCCCGCCGCCACCGCCGACGGGTTCTGGATGCAGCTCCAGGCCTTCCTCCGGGAAGCCGGAGTAGCGCCGGATGAACTGCGCTCAGCCGTCATCGCCTCGGTCGTGCCCGGTCTGGATCCACAGGTGCGCTACGTCTGCCGGAACCGGCTGGGGCTCGATCCCCTGGTCGTCTCGGATGAGGTGGCCCTCGGTCTCGCGGTCCGGGTGCAGCCCCCGTCGGCGGCCGGGGCGGATCGGCTCGCCAACGCCGTGGCCGCCCGTCATCACTACGGTGCTCCCGCGGTGGTCGTGGATCTGGGAACCGCCACGACCTTCGACGTTGTCAACGCCGCGGGTGAATACGTCGGCGGGATCATCGCGCCCGGTGTCCTCTCCTCCTCCGAGGTGCTCTTCAGCCGGGCCGCCCGCCTGGCCCGGGTGGAGATCAGGCCGCCGCAGCACGCCATCGGTTCCTCGACCGACGAGAGCCTGCGCTCCGGCCTCTACCTGGGTACCCTGGCCATGATCGACGGGCTGCTGGCCAGAATCATGACCGAACTGGCGGCCGAAGGGGGGAAGGCGCCGGCGATCATCTTCACCGGAGGGGTCGCCAGGCTATTCACCGCCGACCTCGGAAGCCGCGGGACGATGGATGAGCACCTGACCCTCGAGGGACTGCGCCTGATCCACGAGCGCAACGCCGGTTCTTCCTGAGATCCGACACCTCACCGCAAGCGGTATGGCGGGGCGAGATTACCACTTGCCTGCGGACCGGATTAGGCTATATTCATGGTTGCTGTTAGCACTCATCGTGGGTGAGTGCTAACAGGTCCGCGCCGTTCCGGCGCGGTTATCCCGAGCTTCTGAAAGCAGAAACAGGGCGGTGGCTGCGGCCGTCGCCGAAGAGAAAACACAGGAGTGCCTGGAACAGGCAAGGAGGAGTGAGCATGGCCCTCAAGGTGAAACCGCTCGCGGACAGAGTGGTTGTCAAGCCCCTGGAGGAAGAGATCCAGGAGCGCGGGGGTATCATCATCCCCGACACCGCCAAGGAGAAGCCCCAGCAGGGCAAGATCGTCGCCGTAGGCCCCGGTGCCTTCGCCGATGACGGATCCCGCATGACCATGGAAGTCAAGGTCGGTGACAAGGTCCTCTACGGGAAGTACTCCGGTTCGGAAGTCCGGATAGACACCGAAGACTACCTCATCATGCGGGAGAGCGACATACTCGCCATCATCTAGTCACCACGGTGCGGAAGACCGGTACACCGGTTCTCCCACTGACGATTAAGGAGGCACAGGAAGACAATGGCCAAGATCATCGAGTACGACGTAAAGGCCAGGGACCTGCTGAAGCAGGGAGTCGACAAGCTGGCCAACGCGGTCCGCGTCACGCTGGGGCCGAAGGGCCGCAACGTGGTGCTGGACAAGAAGTTCGGATCACCCACCGTGACCAAGGACGGCGTTACGGTGGCCAAGGAGATCGAGCTGGACGATCCCTTCGAGAACATGGGCG
>CAYSYY010000389.1:0-4036 GCA_964435265.1 uncultured Gemmatimonadota bacterium | reverse complement strand
CCGCCTTCGTCAGGTCCTCGGCTTGAATCGGTGAGCTCTCGACTTGCATATATAGAAACTCAGTCTGGAAGGTGCACCCGGGGTACAGAAGCGCCCGGTCAAAGATGCTGGATTCAGAGTGGGTATTCGATTGTGCCAGCAGGTGGCAGGGTGCCAGGACGAAAAGCAGAATGGTTGGGGAAAGCGCCTTCATATTGGTCTTCCTGGGCGATGTAGAGCCCCGGTATGGAGCAGGTACTCCCTTCACGAATCTGATAGACCGGTATGTATGATTACTAACAGTTGACCGTTTCTCGACATGGGATGGATGATAGTACCGCATATATGGTCCTTTTGCACTGATTGATCGAGAGGGTGAACAGCAATTCATTCCCGACTCCGCCGGAGGTGCAGTAAAAAGCAAGCTGTCAGGCAGGCAAGCCGGCAGGCAGGTTGATAGTCAGCTAGAGTTGTACAGTTCTGTTTGAAACAACTGCCCAGAATATAGCGTTTACAATGTAGGCAATCAAATCTGGAGCAGAATGATGAAGAACAAGGGGATGTATCTCACTACGCTCTTTGTGGTTTTGGCCCTCTGCACGTTCGTCTCCTGCGGCAGATCTCCAACAGAGTCGCCACTACCTCTCTCCGAGAGACTGCAGAATTCACTGGATTCGGCTCTGATGAGCTGTCGCGATCGCAGAGGAGTATCGGCGGCGATCGCCGGCCCGGGTGAAGCTCTCTGGCTCGGTGTCAGCGGGATGTCCGATCCGGGAATCTCTGAAAATATCACAGAGGATATGCTTTTCAACATTGGATGGTCGGTTCCCGAGATATATGCGTCCGCCCTGATCCTGCTCTATGAGGAGGAAGGTCTGCTCTCTCTCGGTGATCCCGTCTCGAAGTGGCTGTGTGATTATCAGTACCTGGAGGAAGACTCGATATCCGTCGAGCAGCTGCTTCGGCATACAAGCGGACTATTCGATTACCTGGTTCATCCGAACTGCCCCATTACCAATTTCTTCAGCATGAACGCCAACACGGTCTGGTATCCGGACAGACTCCTGGAGTTATACCTCGATAGCGCCATTGCGACTCCCGGTGCAGCCTGGCGGTATTCGACAACGGACTACCTGATCATACGGATGATCATCGATGCCGTCTCAGACGCGAACCGGGTACAGGCGTTCAGGAACCGGATCCTATCCCCCCTGGGTTTGAACAGTACGTACCTCGAGTACTATGAGAATGTCCCTTCAGATCATCCTGTCGCCCACGGGTGGTTCTGGAGTTCCACGGGAGATGCTCTTGTTGACATCTCGTCCAGACCCAAGACGGCCGTTGCCACCGGTGTGCCCATGTCCGTGCTGAGCACGGCCGGTGATCTGGCGTTGTTCATGAAGGCCCTGTGCGAAGGGAATCTGCTCGGGCAGGCCTCAATGGAGAAGCTGCTGGATTTCCGGGCAACCGGATTGACGGAGCCGCTGGAATGCAGTCTGGGCATCCGGAGAGGCGATTTCGAAGGATATGAATACTGGTATCTGGGAGGGTGGGATTACGGGTACGAGTCCCTGGTCGCGTACTTCCCGGAATCCTGTTTCTGTATCTCGATTCTCTGTAATTACCACGGAACGACCACGGGCAGAATCTTCCCCGCCCTGTTGGAGGTCATGCTGGAAGGATTGTGACAGGGGTGAGGGCACTCCAGAAGCCTCTACCATGGGGATACCTGCCTGGTTCTGAATCCCCGCTTCATTCGCGGGTGAAGCCCCTTCTGTGATGGAGCTACGGACAATGATCCTTTTCTGTCATCGTGTCGGGGCGCTGGACGCGTGGAGGCAGTCTGAACTCGCGGCCCAGGGCCAGACTGACTCCGGCTTCGAGCACCTCATCACGGCCGGCACGTATTCCCGCAATGGTCGGATGGATCTCATAATCAGGTATGATCCCGATTCTCTGGGTGGGCGTTCCATCGGGGTAGAAGACGCCGATACCGCTGATCATCGAATTGAATCCGCCGGGAAGTGGTATCGGAGAGATGTTGCCGTCTGCGCCGGCCGTCGTGCTGCCGACTACGATAGCATTCGGCGCGGTGCGGAAGGCCATGGCGGTGTATTCTGCCTGACTCTGCGATATCTCGTCCAGAAGGATGACGATCTTTCCGGGGTAGTAGGGCTCAATAGGCTGCAGGGCAATGGGCTCCGCCATAAGAAACGCGCCGGGATTTGAAAGGTCGGCCTTGGTGAATCGGGCGAAGGGAGTCACTTCCCGGATCAAATGCCCCCCCAGACCGAAGACGACAAAGGCGCTCGGGTAGTTGCGGATGTCTATCACCAGTACCTTGGTGCCGCCGGCCTGCTGGATGTAGTCATCGATCTCTGCCAGGGCCACTGATGATAATTTCAGGTACGCAACATCGTCTGTGAGCAGTTGGAACGTTGCGCCCGGAAGGTCGTGGGTTCGTAAAAGGTCGAGGTTGAGTTCCGTCGCCGGATAGCGCTGAACGGTCAACTGGATCGGAGAGGTGAGTCTTGAGCCGGTAATGCGAACCGGGCCTTCCTCCCCTCTGGTCAACGAGCGGGCGATGTCTCGCCGGCGGGTCGGCTGGTTCGAGGCGGCATAATACGGCTCCCAGGCCGCAACGAGAGAATCAATGGACTGGCCGTCCATTGTCTTGATGATATCGCCGATCTGGAGACCGGTTGCCGGACCCCACTCCGGATGCGTGTAACCGGCAACAACCACTTCACCTTCGATAAACCGAAGGATGACCGGAACCTGGGCTGAGCCTCGGGGTGGACGAAGCTCCAGCTCCCCCCACAGATTGGCGTGGGTGTCATGAACCCGGGCTGTCAGAAGCATCATTTCGAGTCGGTATTCGCTGTGATCATCGGCCGCCATGACCCGAGGAATGAACTCCCTGAGCACCATATCCCAGTCTTCGTTGATGACATCCCGGTAGGGGAACCAGTACTCGATGATGTTCCAGAGTCGGAACAGCGACAGGAGTCGAAAACCGGCATCCGGCAGAGCCATGTGTGCATAGAGTGCTTCGGGGGAGAAATCCGGATTGCCTGCTCCCCGCGCCTGCTCGATGTAGTACTGAGATCCGGTGGCCGGACGATTCTGGTAGATCAGGTCGAGGTAGCTGCTGAGTTCCGGACCGATTTCCCGGGTGTCATGGATCCAGTCGAGTTCCGGTTTGAGATACGCCTCTGCCGGTGGTGGTGCCGGCTGAGCGACCGGTTCCAGGTCTCCAAAGTTTCGCAGCCACTCTGTTATGGTGCGTTCGGTTGAGGCGCGGTCACGCGACCGAATGATTGCCGGCATGATCCGGAAGAGCTCGTAGTCCCAGTGCACTTCTCCAGCAGTGATTCGAGGGTGATGGTACTTCGCGAAGCCCCAGACCTTGCCGAGAAGAGCCAGGTTTTCAACCTGTTCAGACGAAAGTGACTCTTCTTCTATCCGCGAGCCGCTGTCGAATTCCTTGTCAGCTTCAATGGCACGCGAACTGGCCACAAACGGAGGTGCTTCGGCCGGCAGCCGGCCATCTACCAACAGTTCAAGATCATCGACCCAGACGGTGCCTTCTCCGAAGAGATGGGCTCCCAGGACTATTCTTCGCGCCCGACGGTTGATCGGCAGGGCAATTCGATATCGAGTCCACTCGGTTGAGCCGGTGAGATTCTGCTCCTGCATGTCATCGAACTCGAGTACCCGGTCAGTTCCGTCCTCCCTCAACCAGAGCCCGGCGTAACCGGCCACACTATCCGTGCGCAGCCATCCCCGCAGCTCGAGCGTGTCACCCGAGAACGTCACCGGCATGAAAAAGGAAAAGACCGAACCCTCACCTTGACTGACTGAGGCGCGTTCGATGCGGCCGGCATAACTGCCGCCATGAACGATAAGGCTGTCGAGGGCGAGACACTCGGGAGGACCGCCACTCCATCCCCCCGGTCCGCCGAGAGAGTGGGGGGCCTCAAATGTCAATATTTCCTGATAGGGTTCCTGACGTGAGGTTGTGTCATGACCTGATGCAAGAATTCCTGAAACCACG
>CAYSYY010000388.1:0-4054 GCA_964435265.1 uncultured Gemmatimonadota bacterium | reverse complement strand
ATGATAATGGGATTAACGGGCACAGCTAATTTTTGGTCTCCTTTTCTAATTGAAGGACTCTCAAAACATTTTAAAACCATTATATTTGATAATAGGGGAGCAGGTCGAACTGATAAACCAGATGTTGATTATACAATCAAAATGATGGCTGATGACACAGCAGGATTAATGGATGCGTTAGAGTTTGAACGAGCACATCTATTAGGGCTTTCAATGGGAGGAATGGTTGCCCAAGAACTTGTTCTTAATTATCCCGAAAAAGTTGAAAAACTTATTCTATGTGGCACTCATTGTGGGGGCTACAGAGCTGTTTTTCCACCAGTGGAAATAACTGATTTTCTCGCAGGAAAATTAACAAAAACACAAGAAGAGTGGATAGAAATGGAAATGCCGCTTCTCTATCCTGAAGATTTTATAAAAAACAATCCCGATTTTATAGAGGAGAGAAAAAAAGGATATCTTAAAACTCCGCTTCCCGATAAAAGTCGTGAACGTTCAATACTTGCTGTAGGGAGATTCAATGCGGGCAGGAGACTCAAAAAAATTACAGTTCCTACATTAATTCTACATGGTAAAAAAGATCTCTTATGTCCTTATCAAAATGCTGAGATTTTGGCTAATAATATACCTGGTGGGAAATTAGTTTTATTTGATAACATTGGACACGATCTCTTCTCACCAGAACCACAAAAAGTGAATAACACTATTATTGATTTTCTTAAATGACTTTCCAAATACATACTTTCAACTTTTTTATTCAAATTATTAGATTTTTTTAAAAAGATCACTATTTCTAAGTATTTATTGCCTAAAATCTAATTATAGGAAATTTCCAAGAATGTAAGATTTATAATTGCAAAAAAACATATTACTTCTAACGAAATTTTTTTGATAATGGAAATCAAAATGCATTTTTTGTTAAAAAATAAAAAAAAGAGATGCCTATCATGTTAGAAAGTCCAAAGCCCGAAGATCGGGATCTTATCCCTAATAAAGAGTATAGAAAAAGAAATATGAGGTTTCTCAGAAAAAATGCTAATTTTATAGTTGAACTGTCAAATATAGTTGAAGAAAACAAAGATTCTTGGGGGTCACTCGTTGAAGAAAACGCAGAAAAATATGCTGATAATATTGCTATTAAATTCGAAGATATAACGCTAACTTATAAAGAATTCAATGAATGGGTTAACCGTTATGCCCATTATTTCCTCTCTTTAGGCTTGAAAAAAGGGGACGTTGTAGAATTGATGATGACCAATCGACCAGAGTTCTTAATGATTTTAACCGCTATTGGCAAGATAGGAGCAATCACATCATTAATCAATATTGACTTGCGCGAAATGTCCTTAGCACATTGTTTAAAACTTACTCCTGGTAAGTTTATCATTATTGATGAAAATTGTTTTGATACCTTTAGTAAAGTTAGATTGGATCTTGATCTCTCAGAAGATCAAATTTTATTTTTCGTGCCTGATCAAGGTTTAATATCTACTCCGAAAGATTTTATTAATCTTCCCGAACAAGTCAAAAATTTCCCTATAAACAATCCATCATCTACACAAAACGTTAAAACTTCTGATACTATAGCATATATCTTTACTTCCGGCACAACTGGATTTCCAAAAGCCACCCTTTTCGCTAATTATACTATGGTAGCATGTTATCACTTTTTTGGGCGTATTATAGCAGAATTCACACCAGAAGATACTATGTATGTTTCACTACCATTATTTCATTCAAATTCTTTAGGAGTAGGCTGTTCATCAGCTTTTGGCGGTGGAGCTGCTCTAGCTTTGGGTCGAAAATTTAGTATTACCAATTTCTGGGATGAAATACGCAAATATAAAGCTACAGCTTTCAATTATATTGGTGAAGTATGTCGCTACCTTATGAATCTGCCTGCTAGACCTGATGATTCAGATAATAAAATAAGAATAGTAATTGGTGCAGGGCTCCGCCCAGAAATATGGAAAGATTTTAAAGAACGATTCAATATTGAAAAAATTGGAGAATATTACTCCGCAACTGAAGCTGTAGGGGTTTTTGCTAATATGTTAAATTTTGATTGTACTGTGGGGTGTAGTATTTTTCCTTTTGCTATTGTAAAATATGATCATGAAGCTGAATCTCCTATCAAAAACGAGCAAGGATATATGGAAAGGGTCAATATTGGTAAATCCGGACTATTATTATTTCAGATTATGGGTTCAGCTGTATTTAGAGGATATACTGATAAAAAAGCGACTGATGAAAAATTATTTCGTAATGTCTTTGAAGAAGGGGATTTATGGTTCAATACAGGCGATTTAATGAGAGATTTAGGCAATAATCACGCTCAATTTGTTGATCGCTTGGGAGATACCTTCCGGTGGAAGGGACACAATATCTCAACTATTGAAGTAGAGAAAATTATTAACACTTTTGACCAAGTGCTATTTTCATCTGCATTTGGTGTCCAGATACCCAGTACTGATGGACGAGCGGGAATGGCCGCCATTGTTCCAAATGTATCAATTGAAGAGTTTGATTTAAAAGGACTGGCAGAACATCTAAAACAAAATCTCCCTCCTTATGGAGTTCCAATCTTTCTCAGATTTAAATCAAAACTAGCAATTACAGCAACATTTAAGCTAAAGAAAGTTAAATTAAAAAAAGAAAGCTTCGATTTAGAAAAAATTGAAGACCCTTTATATATTATGCTACCGGGTGAATCAGAATACATACTTTTGACAAGTGAAATCTATAATAATATAAAAAAAGGAAAATATGAATTTTAATTAATTCAATAAGATATAAATCTTCTTCAAATGTTTTATTTCTAAATTTTTTATTTTAGATTTCTAAAAGAAAAAATTAGTATTATAAAATTATTGAAAGAAATCTTCAATAGCCATTAAAACGCTATTTTCGTTTGTTAAACCCTTTAAAAAATTGGTTTCACTTGTAATTACTAGTTCGAATGCTATATACTTTAGATATTCAGGCGGAATAAAAGAAATAAGTTTATCTTTAAACCACAATCTAAGACTCGGCAATCTATATCGATCTACAGCATCTGCCGTTTTAAGAATATCTGTCAGAGTCTTATTTTTCTTATAATTTGTATTTTGTTCAATCTTTTTATAAGGTACATCGTGGAATGATATTGCAAAATATATCTCATCAATATCTTTTTGAGAAAGGTGGATATCATAATGATTTTCAATTATAGAAATATTTTTTTTAAACCATCTTGCTACTCTTTTTCCATGATACAAATCCATCAAATCATTTTTACGCTTAAGATCATGCATAGAAGAGGCAACTAAAGAATTTTTTAAGGAATTTGAGGAGAAATCGTTGCTTAATATCGTAAGAATTAAAGAATAAAAGACCACTCTTAATATATGTCTCATTCCATGAATTGAATCCTTTTTTTCCGAAATTAAAAACCAATTAGGATCAGGAATATATTTTTTTATCTCTGTAAGGAAATTATTGATTTCATTTTTAAAATTATTCTCAAGAGGATTATTGATATTAAATGAAGGTTTATTTTTTTTTATCCAATTTATAGTCTCAAAATCCATAAATTGATGTAAGGGGACTTTTCCTTTCTGAATAAGCTCGATTAATGAGACCATAATTAAAATATAAACCTCCCAGCATTTTTAACTTGAATCCATCATAATGGATCACTAGTTTTTTGGTTAAAATATGTTGGTCAGTTAAATTAAAATTAATCTTATTTAAAAAAAATGTTACTCTAATTTCTCATAAGGGAATTTTTATATAAAAAGAGTGAAAATTAAAAACTAAGTATCAAAAAAAGTTGAGTATAAAATGGAAAAAGTTAATATTATTGATACGAAATTAGGTAAAGTGCGAGGCTATAGTGCAAGAGGCGCAGTCAAATTCAAGGGTATACCCTATGCTGCACCACCCATAGAAGATCTACGTTTTAGTCCTCCTGCCCCTAGTCAGCCGTGGGAGGGGGTTCTTGATGCTACAGAATTTGGCCCCATTGCCCCTCAACCTCCATCTGTACTATTGGCAATGTTTGGTGGAAAGGCTA
>CAYSYY010000387.1:0-4054 GCA_964435265.1 uncultured Gemmatimonadota bacterium | reverse complement strand
TCCCCGCCGACGGGTGCGCTTCCTTCCGACCGATCGTTCTTCCGGCTGATCCTCCGCCCTCCGTCCAATCCTCTACCCTCCGGCTGATCCTCCGCCCTCCGGCTGATCCTCCGCCCTCCGGCTGATCCTCCACCCTCCGGCTGCTCCGGCCGTACCTCAGGTAGAGGGTCGGCATGAAGAGCAGGTTCAGCACCGTCGAGGTGACGAGTCCGCCCAGGATAACGACCGCCATCGGATGCTCGATCTCCTGCCCCGGCCGGTTGCCGCCGAGCACGATCGGCATCAGGGCCAGGGCGGTGGTGAGGGCCGTCATCAGGATCGGCGCCAGCCGCTCGCTGGCCCCGCGCATGATCAGATCCCGCCCGAAGGTCATTCCCTCTTCGCGTTCCAGATGCCGGTAGTGACTGACGAGCATGATACTGTTGCGCGCCGCGATCCCGAACACGGTCACGAAGCCTACGATCGATCCCAGACTGAGCACCCCTCCGCTGGCCAGGACTCCGAGCAGACACCCGGTGATCGCGAAGGGAATGCCGAGGAAGATCAGCAGGGTCGGCCGCGCGGACTGGAAATCGGAATAGAGGATGAGCAGGATCCCGATGAGAGCCAGGAGCCCGAGACCGAGCAGGCGGTTCCGCGACTGCCGCTGTTCGGCGAACTCGCCGAGGATCTCGGGATGGTACCCCGTTTCGAAGGTCATCCCCCGGACCCGCTCTTCGATGTCGCGGGCCACACTGCCCAGGTCGCGCCCGCGCGCATTACAGGTGACCTCGATGTAGCGTGAGGAGGATTCCCGCGTGATCTGGTTGGGGGTCGGAGCGACCACGACGTCGGCTACGGCCTCGAGCGGCACCTGCCCCCCGCCGGGAAGGTCGAGCATCACCGACCTGATGGCGGGGATGTCGTGGCGGACTCCCGGAGTGCCCATGACCACGACGTCGAAGATCTTCTGGTCCTGGTAGATCTCCCCGACCTTGGTCCCCCGGATGAGGGTGGTCACGGGCCGGCGGATCGCCGCCGGCACCAGTCCGTACTGCGCCGCCGCCTCGGGCCGGAACCTGACCTCCACCTGCGGCACCTGGGCCTGCAGGGCCACGTGCAGATCGGCGATCCCCGGCACGTCCGCGATGGTGCGGGCCACCTCGTCGGCGGTCCGTTCCAGGATCGCCAGATCGGAGCCGTAGATCCGCACCACGATGGTCGCGCTCGCCCCGGTCAGGACCTCCTTGATCCGCTCCCGCAGGTAGGTCAGCACGTCTCGGTAGAGGCCGGGGTAGCCGGCGACGACCTCATGGATCCGGGCCACCGTCGGTTCGTAGCGGACCGCGGGATCGACGCTGATCCAGAGCTCGGTGAAATTGGGACCGACGACCTCGTCGGCCACTTCCGCCCGCCCGATGTGGGCGCCGAAATTACGCACTCCCTCGATGGCGCGCAGTTCCCGGCTGGCGGCGATGCTCAGGCGCTCCATGGCCTCGAGACCGGTCCCCGGTTTCTCGACCCAGTGCATCAGGAAGTCGTATTCCTTGAAATCGGGGAGGAACTCCTCACCCAGCCATCCCGAGAGGGGGAGGATCACCAGGAAGATCGCGATCATGCCGACCACGAAACCGACCGCCTGCCGGGGGCGGTCGATCAGTCGGGGCAGAATCGCCTGGTAGCGTTCTTTGAGCCAGGCCACGGCCGGAGCTTCCCGGCGATCTTTCAATCCCGAGGGGAGGATCAGCAGGGCCAGCGCCGGGGTCAGGGTGAGCGCCACCAGCAGCGAGACGAGGATGGCGGTGATATAGCTCAGGGCCAGGGGTTTGAAGAAGGCCCCGGAGAGACCGGGGAGGAAGAACACCGGCATCAGTACGAAGGCCACGATCACCGAGCCGTACACCACCGCGCTGCGCACTTCCAGCGAGGCGTCGAAGACCACCTTCAGGGCCGGCTCGGGGTGTTCTCCCGCCCGGTTGAGCCGCAGTCGCCGCATGATGTTCTCAACGTCGATGATGGCATCGTCCACGACCGAACCGAGCGCGATGATCAGGCCGGCCAGGACCATGGTATCGAGCGTGCCCCCCCGGTAGTGCAGCACGAGCGCGGCCACGATCAGGGAGGTGGGCAGGGCCAGGGCGCTGATGATCGCGGTGCGCCAGTTGTAGAGGAAGACCACCAGCACGACGATCACCAGCAGGCAGCCGAGCAGGAGCGCCCGGTTCAGGTTCCGCACGCTCATCTCGATGAAGCTGGCCGGCCGGAAGATGGTCGAGTCGATCTCCAGTTCGGTCAGGCCGGGCCGCATCTCATCGAGGACGGCCTCGATGTCCCGGGTGACCTGGAGGGTGTTGGCCCAGGGCTGCTTCTCGACGATCAGCAGGATGCCGTTGCCGTCGTTGATGATGGCGCTGCCGATCGGCGGCGGCGAGCCCTCCACCACCTCGGCCACGTCTCCGAGCCTGACGATCCCCCCCCGGCGGTAGGCCACCGTGACGGCGGCCAGGTCCTCGGGGGTCCGGATCGGGGATAGATGGGTGACCGCCAGCCGCTGGTTCGGCGTGTCCACGAAGCCGCCCCCCTCGATCAGGGTGGCCTCGCGGGCAGTCCGCTCCACGTCTTCGAGGGTGACGTTGTTGGCCGCCAGCCGGTCGGGATCGACCAGAACCTGGATCTGCCGGTCGCGCTGTCCCCAGATGGCCACGTTGGCCACCCCCGAGACGGCCATCAGCCGGGGCCGCATCGTCCATCTGACCAGGGTGGTCATCTCCATCTGCGACAGCGTTGCCGAGGAGATGCCGATCTTCAGTATCCGGCTGGTGGAGGAGAGCGGGGAGAGCATGACCGGTGGTCTGGCCACCGCCGGGAGCTGGCCGGCCACCCGGGAGAGCCGTTCCTGCACCAGCTGGCGGGCTTCCATGATATCGGTGCCCTTGTCGAAGAAGAGGGTGACCGACGAGAGCCCCAGGACCGATTTGGAGCGGATCGTGCTGAGCCGCGGGGTGCCGTTGACCCCGTACTCGATCGGGACGGTCACCAGCGCCTCCACCTGGGCCGAGGAGAGCCCGGGCGCTTCGGTCTGGATCTCCACGTACGGCGGCGCGAACTCGGGGAAGACGTCCATGGGGGTGGTGCGCAGGATGCGGATCCCGAGGTAGAGCACGATCACGGTCAGAACGACCACCACGACCCGCAGCCGCAGCGAGGTCGCCACCAGCCAGCGCATCATTTGCCGACTCCGAATTCGGTTCCGAAGAGCTCGGCCGCTCCGGTGTACACGACCGGCGTTCCGGGGGTCGGACCGCGGGTGAGCACGGCCAGCTCGCCCATCACGTACGCCAGCTCGACCCGGGTGCGCACGAAGGTGTGCGGCTCCGGGTTGGTATAGATCCAGGTTCCCCCGTACATGTCGTATAGAACCGCCGCGTACGGCACCGTCAGCCGCTCTTCACTTCCGGCGAGGAAGAGGGTGACGCTGACCCGCTGCCCCGGCCGGAACCTGAACTCACGGTTCGGGACCGCGTAGAAGAGGTCGGCCGTGACCGCGGCGGGATCGGCCGTCAGGGGAGCCCGGACCGGACGCACGGCGAGCGCCGGCTCACCCGCCCCCACCCGTAGATCACTCAGGAGAGCGTCGCGTCCGGTGTCGATCGATCCGAGCTCGCCGGCGTAGACCGGCACTCTGACCCAGAGGGGATCCACGTCGACGATCTCGAAGAGCGGCTCGGCGGCGTTCACCGCCTGGCCGGCGGCCGCCGCCACCCTCTGCACGACCCCGCCCACCGGGGCGGAAAGGGTCAGGGCCGCCGAGAGATCGGCCGACGCCGGATCCCCGCCTCCTTCGAGAAACGCGAGCCGGGCCGTCGCCGCCTGCAGGGCGAGTTCGGCGGTCAGCAGTTCCGCCCGGGCTTCCTCGACCGCCCGCTCGCTCCCCGATCGGTTCTCGAGCATCGCTTCGGCCCGCTCGACCCGGTGGCGGGCCAGATCGCAGGCAGCCTGCCGGCGGGCGACCTCGTCCCGGGTGCCGGCCGGATCGCCGCCGGCCGGGGCCGGCAGGAGCCGGCCTAGCACTCCG
>CAYSYY010000386.1:0-4072 GCA_964435265.1 uncultured Gemmatimonadota bacterium | reverse complement strand
TGAGGTCGCTGGAAGTGACGCCGGAGCCGTGACTCTTATGCTTGAAAAATTGGAAGTGGTTTCAGCCATGTATCATGTATTTGAGTATGAAGAATATTTTAATGCTGCTACATCCAAAATGCTTTCTCTTATTTTATCAGCAAGATCTAGTGCAGCCTCATTTAACACTTCAGCACCTGAAGGATTTTTCTCCCTCAATTTATCAGCTTCTTCTATAAGGATAAACATTCCTGCTTCTCCTGCGTTTCTTCTTTCTTTATCCATTTGATTTAAAGATAGGCTTTGTTTTACTGGCCAAGTTTATTTTATCAGACCAAGTTTGTCAATTTTGATAGTAGACGGAACTTCTTTTAGGAAATAATCTATTTCAACTAGTTCTAACTTACCTTGGGTTATATTCTCGCCTAATTCAGGGAAGTTGATAACGCTCCATTTTTTTTCAGAGCCATTTTCTACAGTAATTGTTTGATGAGCCACATGGGTAGGCTCAGTCCCATCGGGGCAGGATTCAGGAGTATCACCAGTACATTCTGTCCAATACCAAACAACTTTAACTTTATCCAAGCATTGCGGCTGATCACATTCAACTTTATGTTTTATGAAGAAACCAGAAAATTCTTCAAGATCAACATTTACAGCCCCGTGTATCTTGAAAATGGAGTCATCCGCAATTGAATATGCTGCCCTGGTTTTTTCCAAGGGGATGAAGTCAGTCGATGTGACAGTGGGTTGCCAAAATTGTCTGTCTGTAGCATCGCTAAAACTCCATTGATGCTTCTCTGGTACAACAGGCGTGCGGTCGTCAATAGAGTCTCCCACTAATAGCGTTTTATCATTTGTGAATATCCGTTTTATTACTCTCAAAATGGCAAAGGGATTCCGTCCTTGGGTCATATCTCCTTTTCCTGGCTCAATAAAGTTTCCTTCTAGCCATTCATTATAAGGACCAACGCTGACCAGTGGTTTACCATTTATTAGCGGTAGCGAATTTGTATTCTGGTTTATCAGTGAAGATAAATCGTTAAGATATTGTTGATATAAAAACAGGTTTGGATTTTTTATATAACCACGGCACTTTTGACAAGGGTGAATCGCGTACTTGTAATAGTCGTTAAAATTCGCTACTCCATTAGGGATATAGTCGATACCTAGACTTTTTGCTTGTTGAATCATTTCTAGATTTTTCTGATAAGCAGACTCAACATATTGTTCGTAGTCAATTCCATTCTCCACATATTCCGGGTTAATTGATGTACCGCGTAAACCAGGGGTAATTCTATAGTCGGTTACGGCATCGAACCCCATCTGCTTAGCTAGAGCTGGATTGTCTATCCCTGGGAAAATGCTCACCCAGTAAATCTTCTCACCAACCGTTTGCTCAAAACCGGTGAGCAGGCTTTTAATGTAAGCTGGATTTTTTGAAGTATCAAACTGCTGCGTGTTAAAAATATAAACCACTGGCTTGCCATTAATCCGTAAGTAGTTGGGTTTGGTAAAATATTCACGAGCATAATACTCAGCTACATCAGTGGTGAATTTAGTTTTGGTTTGATCCAGATTACCTTCGGGGATGGTAAAGTCAACAATCATGGCGGCAAAGTCAAGTTGGGAGAAAAAGCTCGAAGCCATGAATGATTTCATGGAGTCATAATAGACGGGGGTTGATTGGCTGTTGGTCCAAAATTCATCAAAAACAACAAATTTAATCCCGGCTTCGAGCATCCACTTGAGCTGCCAGTCCATCGTTTGCACGTCATTTGCAGCGTAGTATCCAAGCATAGGTTTTGTATAAACCATGCTCTCAACTGGTTTTGTTTCAAGGCGATTGGCTGTTTCTAATCGGTAGAAAGAGGACCCATTATTAAAGAATCTGCCTTTAGGCATGTAGAAAGTACCTAAATAGTAATTGGAGTCGGGGATAGATACTGGGTCGGGTACATTGGAGGCTGCCTCAGACCTAATATCTTGATTTTTTTGAGCCAAGGAGGTGGCGATAACTATTCCAATTGTGATAACAAATATTGGTATTAATGCAAACAGGAATTTAGGATGCCGAAAGATATATGAAAGGATAATTTTTGGTCGATAAAGTTTTTTATTGGAAGGTGCTGAGAGATCTGGTGAAGTTGGATAATTAAATTCGTCTGCCGCAAATTGTTCAGATACTGGTTTTTTCATGTCTTTATTTTACACTATCTCCGTGCTGAGCTGGAAATAGAGGTGGTTAGCGCAAATCCTGCATAAGATCAACAGTTTCTCCACCAAAAAGGTGAATGAAACGCTTATTGGCCTTCTTCTGCCAGTCGTAGGCACAAGTGGAACTTGGATATCTCATCCATTTCACTTTGCCATCGTGGCTTTTAAACCCTTTATGGCCTTCTATTATCCATTTTTCAAAGAATATCCTATCGCCCGATGAGCCAGTATCGAAGTAGAGGGTACCATCTGTTCCCCTCCCATCAATCAACACCTTTGATAAATTCTTGGGGCCCTCCTGAACTTCAAAATGAGTGAGCTTCCTAGCGTCGATGGCACTTACTAATTCTAGACAAAATTTACTAAGTAGTTTCTCTTGTTTGTCTTTTTTGGTAGCGTTTCGTGCAGCCTGATAAATAGTGAGAATTTTCTTCCCCTCAGGAGAAAGGGGTAATTCCTTTTTAACTATTTCAGATTTTTCCATTAAGTTGATCTTCAGTTGTCTGTTCTTGCATTCGATTTGAGCTGGAAAGCGTACTTAGCTCGAACCTATCAAAGTATATCACACCAGAGTTAGGTTTAGAACTTTCAGCCTTAAAAGAACATCTTGGTATATCCAGCTTCGCATTTGCCTAACGTGTTAGTCTAAAAATTTGAAAGTAGACAGAATTTGATCGAAAGCTGTCACATAGTCAAACGCGTACATGGGGTTATCAGTGTTAGCCCCGGTCACGTTAGAATAAGTTAACCTGATTCTTACATATTTATCGTGAAATGGGATGAAGTATTCCCTTACAGGACCTGGTACTTCCCATAGTTTATTCCATTCATAAGACATCGCTTTTTCCCCTCCTATCGTTTTATCACTCAATTTTGTCGCAATAATATCTTCCTCCGTAATGGTTTTATCTTGATATTTTTCTCCTACTTTCAACTTTGCTAATTCCTCAAAATAGGATGGTAGCGTGTTGTCTATGTGCAGGAAACGCGGTGGATTATCTGGATAATCGTACACAACATGAATTCCTTCACCAAAACCCTGATCAGGCTTTATTCCTTCGTACACTTTAAGTTTGTTTGAATACTCAAGGGATACTGGTAGAACGGTTCCTATGAAAGTTGATATCTCACCTTCAGCTGTGGGAGTGGGTGAAGTCATAATTTGATTGTCTTGCTGTTTCGAAAGTTGGTCTAACCTCTGTTGTAGTTGATAGTTTTGATAGCCAAGATACACCAGTCCACCTGCCATTAGGAGAAAAACGAGAATAGAGATAATCATCAAGGGCTTATTATTTTGCTGTGCTGGAACTTGCGGAGAAGAAATAGGCTGATTAGAAGCTGGTTGGGTTTGCGGTTTTTCCTCCATACTTTTTCCATTATGCGGGTCAAGGGACCAAGAATCAAGAAACCAAAAGAACCAAAAATTCAAGAGATCAAGTTCCAAGAACTACAGCGAGACGGAAACCAACGAGGTCACCCGAGCGCGCCGGATGAAGCCAATTGGCGTAGGCGGCACCACCACCGTCGGAGTCGCCAACAATGACACGGGCAGACTCCCAGTCACTACGCGCTTCAGTATTAGTCCACTCATATGTGTTGGTAGAACCCCAACCCTCACGATTGGCCAATAAATTCCATTCAACAGCTTCGAGCATCCTCACATCCGCTGATGATGGTAAACCAATTTCATTAAGAAGTTCACTTTTATTATTTTTATTAGCTCTGTTTGCATCATTCCAGGAAACATAAAAGCGGTCATTAAGCCGTAGCCCTGAAATCTTGTAAAACATATCACTTACTGGCGTTCTGTCATAGTGTTCAGTAGAAGAAGGTTTTTGCATGGTTTCTACAGCCATCCATGTGCCTGGCAATCGAG
>CAYSYY010000385.1:0-4092 GCA_964435265.1 uncultured Gemmatimonadota bacterium | reverse complement strand
GCGCCGACTGCCCCCTCGACGCCCTCCACGCCGCCGGCGACGGAGCCGACCTGCTCGATCCGCTCACCGAGACCGGTCAGGGCCGCTGGGAGTGGATGACCGTGAATAACGGCCGGGTCGGCACCGAGGACTGGGGCACGGGGGAGTGGAACCATGCCTGGTCCTCCTCGCCGGGCAGCTTCCTGATGAAGCACCTCGGGGGGATCACCCCGACCGGGCCCGGGTTCTCCACCTTCGCGGTCCAGCCGGTCGTGGACGGCGACCTCAGCTTCGTCGAGGCAAGCGTGCCCACCGTGAAAGGGGACATTACGGTGAGGTGGGAGAAGGCTCCAGCGTTCCTGAATCCCCGCCCTGCCGTATCCGCAGGGGACGGCCGGGGGGACGACCCGAGGAACAACCAGGGGGATGATCCCGGGAACAGCCCGGAGCTCTTCACCCTCGAGCTCACGATTCCGGCCAACTCAGCGGCTGCTCTCTCCCTGCCGGTCGGCGATCTCACCGCTTTCACCATTGACGAGGGCGGCACCGTGATCTGGGAAGACGGCCGCTACCAGGGCGGTGTGCCCGGGATCCGGGACGGCCGGCGGGAGGACGGAGCGGTACGGTTCACCCTCGGCTCGGGCAGCTATTCCTTTATGATCCGGCACAGCCTCTGAAGCCTGGCGTGCATGGTACCTCAGCCTCCTGAACGGCCACTGTCCTGGAGATCGCCGCGAGCCTTCAGCCACGGTGAAAGGGCCCGTGCCGCAGAGGGTGATGGAATCGCATAGAGACCGTGGTAGATAACGATAATGACCCCCCGGCCGTACACATCCTCGCCTTAGGAGCCTGTTGGAGTATCCGGCGAAAGCGAGGTTTGGGCTGGCGCCGGCCGACCAGGCGGCTGAGCCGGAGGCCCGGAAACGTAGCCACGGTGCTACGTTGAGGACATTCGGCGAAAGCCAACGCCGTCGGCCGGATGCCAGCGCAGACCGCAGCCGGTGGCCTACTCCGACAGGCTCCTAGATGAAGATAAGGCCGTTGTCAGCGACAAGCGGTGTCGCACCGTAGAGGTTGCTGAACGGTCCGAAGCGCCACATAACGTCCCCCGCAGAGGAGGCGGCGGAGAGGGCCCGAAGAATACCGTCATCAGAGGCGACATAGAGGGTGCTCCCCGGACCCGGTGCCGGTTGAGGGGCAGCCTGAGTATCCGGTCGTTCAGGGATACCACAGTCCATCGACCGCCGGAACGATCCGGAAGACGATGTACTCGGGCGCTCCCGTCTCCTCATTGTCGCGATAGCAGATGTAGCGGCCACCGGACACCGACCCGGTGAGAGCGGGCAGGCGGGTATCGCCGAGGTACTCACCATCGGGACTGAAGATACGCTGCCGGGTGCCACCGGCCTCTCTCACGTCCGCGAACCGCTCGGGAACCTCGAGCCAGCGATACCCGTTGTCATCGATATCGATCCCGCACCAGAAGGCCTTGAACTCCAGGATGACCAGGGCCTGGCGTACCTGCGCTTCCATCTCCCGCATCCGTCCGTCCGGGGCGCTTGCCACCCGCTCGTCGAACTCGGCGATAACCGCCCGCCGTTCCTCCTCCGAGACCGGCTCGGGGGAGAGGTCGAGTCGGTCGAGAGCGAAGATGTCCCCCGCCGGAGTGTACCAGGTGATGACCGGTTCCACCCCGGTCGTCATGGCGATCCCTCGACCGGGGACAAACAGAATCTCCGGGCTGCCGGCATAGGGAGTGTAACTCCAGCCGGCATTGGCCGGGCCGAAGGAAAAACCTGTTCGTGTATACGGAGTATCGATGACTGCAACGGTATCAGCTTCGGCGGTCATGACGACCACCCGGGCACACTCCAGAGAGAAGCCTTCTTCATATCGCGGTTCGGTCGACAGATGCAGGATGAGCAGTCCCTCCGGGGTCGGGCAGACTCCGCGCACGTAGGTCGACCGGTCGGGCGGGTAGACAACCTGCTGGAGAGTACCGTCGGTAGCGTACAGGGTCGCCCTCTGGGTCTGGTAATCGTACAGGCACAGGTTCCGATCCGTCCGGTACAGCAGTCGGAGGGCCTGGAATTCGCCGGGGCCTTCCCCATGACGCCCGAAACTGCTGACATACGTACCCTCGGGATCGAAGACGGCCACCCGGTGGTTCCCGCTGTCGATGGCATAGACGAAACCATCATCGTCGATGGTGAATGAATAGGCCCGATGGAGGAACGAATCCTCATTGGCCGGATCTTCCTTCAGAGTGAGTTCGCGTTCGTACCGGAAAAGCGGTTGATCGTATCTGGGCCCACCGCGGGTGACGGCGATCCGCACACCGTTACGATGTTCGACCGAAAAGGAGTGACCGGTTTCGACATCCCGAGCACAGCCGCAGAGAAGGAGTAAGGAAAAGAGAAACGGGAATGACCTCCGGATCGTGCGAGGCATGGAACTCCTCCCGGGGTTCGGAGCTACGTATAATCCCTTATGAACAGATCGTCCGGTTCGATATGGCGGGCCGAGTTTAGCATGAAGTGGGGATCACATGGAACCTGTCGCTGAAAAGATACAGATCTGCCGGATCTGCGGGAGGTGGGCCGGATCGCGGCCTTCATCGCCCGGCACGATCCCGACATCCCCTACGCCCTGCTGGGCTTCTGCCCGTACTTCCCGATGCGGGACCTGCCCACCACCTCGATCGGCCATGCCGAAGCCGCCCGCCGGGCGGCCCGGGAGGCCGGTCTCACCAGAGTCCGGATCGGCAACCGGCACCTGCTCGACCATCGGGCGCATACCTGATCGATCTGAGAGCGGAACCGGGGATAATCCCGGATCGTTCACTCCTGGCGCAGGGCTTCAACCGGATCGGTCCGGGTAGCCCGCAGCGCCGAAGGGAGGGTGGCCGCCAGGGCCGTGACGAGGAGAAGGACCAGGGCGGCTGCGAAGGCCGGCGGATCGAAAGCCGACACGCCGGCGAAGAGCGAATCCGAGAACGGGGTGACGAGAAATACGAGCAGCAACCCGACGGCGGATCCCTTCAGCGAGAGCCCGATCCCATCGGCCAGGATCATCCCGATCATGTCCCTTGAACCGGCTCCCAGCGAGATGCGGATGCCGAACTCGCGGCGGCGCTGTCCGACGGTGAAGATCATCATGCCGTACAGCCCCGTCATGGCCAGAATCAGAATGACCAGGCCGGCGGCGCTGACGATTACCAGGGCCGAGCGGGCCTGCGTGGTGTCACGGGCGGCCAGTTCCTCGAGCAATCCGATCTCGGGAACGGGGAGCCGGTCATCCATCTCCCGGACCAGTTCGCGCACCGCGGTCACGATCCCTCGCGGATCGGAAGCGGTCCGAATGTGAAAGGTCATCGCGGTGGCGAAGTTCTGAGCCAGCGGGACCCAGACCTGCGGGATCGGCGGATCGGAAAGAGAGAAGGAGCGGGCGTCGCGTACCACGGCCACGATCCGGGCCGCCTCCCCCACCCTGATGGTGCGGCCGACGGCGTCGGAACCTGGAAAGAGCCGCCGGGCATACGACTGGTTCACGATCGCCACCGGTTCACCCGCCGGTGAGTCGCCGGGCCCGAAGTCGCGCCCCGTGAGCAACGGGATCCCGAGCAGGTCGAAGTAGCCGGGGCCGACCGGACTCACGGAGCAGTTGAATGATTCCCCCGGCGGCAGTTCGAATCCGATCGGCACCACATCGCTGACAATCCTGCGGGACCCGCCCATGACCGGCAGGCGGGCCACCGCAACCCGCTCGACACCGGGGAGATTCTCGAGCCGTGCCTGCAGCTCCGCGGTGAAGTCCCGACCGTCCGTTTCCCCGTAACCGGCATGACCGAGATCGAGGGTGAGCAGATCCACCTGCCCGGTTTCCAGACCGGGATCGATCATCCGCAGCTTCTGGTAGTTGCGTACTGACAGAGTACCCAGGGAAACCAGGACCAGCGACCCCGCCACCTGAGCAACGACGAACCGGCGCCGTAATCGGCTGCCCGTCGTCGGACCGCCGGTGGTGTTCCCTTTCAGGAACGCGATGAGATCCGGCCGCACGATCTGCCGGGCCGGGATCAGACCGAAGACGATCGTGGTCAGCAGGGCCACC
>CAYSYY010000384.1:0-4095 GCA_964435265.1 uncultured Gemmatimonadota bacterium | reverse complement strand
CCCGTCTGGCCACGGTCTTCACCCTGGTCGTGGCGCTCGTGGCCGTCTGGTTCGGCAACCTGAACCTGATCGCACCGGTCCTCACCATGTTCTTCCTCACCACCTACGGCGTTCTCAACGTCACCGCCGGGCTGGAACGACTGCTGGGCAACCCGTCCTTCCGGCCCACCTTCCGGGTGCCCTGGATATGGTCGCTGCTCGGCGCCTTCGGCTGCCTGGGGGTGATGTTCCTGATCAACGCCCTGGCCGCGGGGGTGGCCGCGGCGGCCGTGATCGGCATCTTCCTGTGGCTGGAGCACCGCGAGATGCGGAGCACCTGGGGGAGCGTGCGGGCAGGTCTCTGGGCGGCCCTGACCCGGGCCGGCCTGATGCGCCTGACCCCCGCCTCGGATCCGAAGAACTGGCGTCCGCACCTGCTCGTGCTCTCCGGAGCGCCCACCAAGCGGTGGCATCTGATCGATCTGGCGGCGGGGCTGACCCACAACCGGGCCCTGCTGACCGTCGCCACGGTGCTGGGTGAGGAAGCGGTCGATGCCGCCCGGGTCGCCTCGATGGAGGTTACCATCGCCGATTATCTGACCCGCCAGGGGATCCGGAGCCTGGTGCGGGTCAGCACCGCTCCCGATCCTTTCACCGGCGCGGTGCGCATGATCGAAACCTACGGTCTCGGCACGCTGGTCCCCAACACCATCCTGCTCGGGGCCAGCGAACGGGCCGAGGTGTGCGGTTCCTACTGCAGCATGATCGCCGATCTCCACGCCGCCCGACGCAATGTGCTCATCGTGCACTACAACGAGGAACGCGGATTCGGGAACCGCCGAACGATCGACGTCTGGTGGCGGGGGCTGCGCCGCAACGGCGGGCTCATGATGGTGCTGGCCTACCTGCTCAGCACCAGCTCCGCCTGGCGCGGCGCCGAGGTGCGTCTGAAGATGGTGGTGCCGGGGGATATCGCGGTGGAGGGAACCCGCCGCAACCTGCTGGCCCTGGCCGCCGATCTGCGCATCGGCGCGGTACCCGAGATCATCCCGGCCCGGGCCCGCGGCTTCGACGAGATCATGCGCACCTCCTCGCACGACGCCGATCTGATCTTCCTCGGCATGGCCGATCCCGGCGAGGGCTTCACCGCCTATTATGAATCGCTCAGCGATCGTATCGCCGGCCTGCCGACCACCGTCTTCGTCCTCGCGTCAGAAGACCTCGCCTTCCGCGACGTACTGCTGCAGAAAGAGAGCTGAAGGCATATACTCCCCTCGTACCGCTGCCGCATTGCGGGCCGTCGATCAGGATTCGGGCAGTGGTTGAATCCCTCCGCCGCCGCAGCTACATTGCAGCGGTCACGGCATCGCTTCCGCCCGTCATGAAGGAGACCCCCCATGCGTCGCTTCCGCCTCCCTGCGCTTGCAGTCATTTTACTGCTCCTGCCGGCGCTCGTGCCCCTGCGGGCCCAGGACCTGCCGACCCTCACCCCCGATGACTACGGCCGCTGGGAATCGCTCGGCTCGGCTACCTTCAGCCCCGACGGGAGCTGGGTCGCCTATGCCATCGGCCGGGTGAACGAGGAGAACGAACTCCGTCTCCACTCCCTGGCCGCCGATACCTTTCACACCGTGGCCTACGGCTCACGGCCGACTTTCTCCAGCGACGGGAAGTGGTGCGCGTACGCCATCGGTGTCTCGGAAGAGGAACGGGAACGGCTCCAGAAAGCGGATACGCCGGTCCGAAGCCGGCTGGGCATCTTCGATCTCGTCAGCGGTGAGGAAACGGTCATCGAGGAGGTTTCCTCCTTCACCTTCCGGGAGGACGGACTGTTCCTGGCCATGCGCCGCTACCCGATCGAGGGACGGGAGAGCCGTGGAACCGACCTGGTGGTGCGCGAGCTGGCCACGGGACGCGACAGTAATTTCGGCAATGTCGCCGCCTTCGCCTGGCAGGACGAAGGGAAGCTGCTGGCCCTGGTGATCGATGCCGAGGGCAAGGCCGGCAACGGCGTGCAGCTCTACGATCCCGGCGCCGGCACCCTGCGTACCCTCATCTCATCCGGGACGGTCTACAAGGATGCCCAGTGGCGCGAGGAATCCGACGATCTGGCGGTGCTGCGCGAGCACGAAGACGAAGAGTATGAGGACCCCACCCACGACATCATCGCCTGGACCGGCCTGGCGGGTCGCCGGACCGAGATGAAGATCTTCGATCCCACCGAAGAGGCCGGTTTCCCGGAGGGGATGCGGATCGTCGACTACCGCCGCCTCTCCTGGTCCGAGGACGGCGCACGGCTCTTATTCGGCATAAAGGAATGGGAGAAGAAACCCGAGAAACCGGAAGCCGCAGAAGAAGATACAACTGAAGCACCTCCCCGTCGTGAGCGCCCGGAGGAGGGCGACGAGCCCTCCAACGTGGAGATCTGGCACGCCCGTGATATCGAGATCATGCCGGAGCAGAAGCTGCATGCCAACTCCGAGCGTTCCCGCAACTACCTGGCCGTCTGGCACCTGGTCAGCGGACGGTTCGTACAGGTGGCCGACGAGCTGGTCGAGGACGCCGCTCCGATCCGCGGCACCACCCTGGCCTGGGGCTCCGACCGCACTCCGTACGAGCAGGAACGGATGTTCGGCCCAGAATACCAGGACATCTACCTCATCGATCTCGAGAGCGGAGAACGCACCCTGATCAAGGAACGCCTGCAGTACTTCTTCAATGCCAGTCCCGCGGGCACCTACCTGCTCTACCTCGAGAACGATCACTACTACACCTACACGATCGCCACCGGAGTGCACACCAACATCACGCAGAACGTGCCGACCGATTTCATCAACCATGCCGACGACCATACCGTGGAACAGAAACCCCCCTTCCGGTTCGCCGGGTGGACCGAAGGAGACCGCGCGATCCTGCTCTACGACGAGTACGACATCTGGTCGGTGCGACCCGACGGATCGGGGGGTGCCAGCCTCACCAACGGGGCGGCGGACAGAATCCGGCACCGCTACCTCCGGTTAGACTACGAGGAGCGCTTCATCGATCCCGACGAACCTATGTACCTGGAGCTGTACGGTGAGTGGACGAAACAGTCCGGCTATGCCGTGCGCACCCGGCGGGGCGGCGTCGAGCGGCTGGTCTGGGCCGACGAGAACATGGGGCGGCTCGTCAAGGCCGAAGAGGCCGATGTCTACGCCTTCATCAGGCAGGACTTCGACGATTCCCCTGACCTCTTCGTGGGCGGACCGCGGCTCGCCGACGCCCGGCCGATCACCGCCACCAACGCCTTCCAGAGCGAATACGCGTGGGGGCGGTCGGAGCTGATCGATTTCGAGAACAGTGCTGGGCGTCCTCTCCAGGGCGCCCTCTTCTACCCCGCCGGCTACGTGCCGGGCCGGCAGTACCCGATGATCGTCTACATCTATGAGATCACCTCGAATACGGTCCACCGCTACTCCACCCCCTCGGAGCTGAGTCCTTACAACGCCACCGTGTGGACCCAGGAGGGGTACTTCGTCCTGCAGTGCGACATCGTCTACCGCGACCGCAATCCCGGGCTGTCGGCCCTGGACTGCATCACCGCCGCGGTCGAGAAGGTGCTGACGACGGGCATGATCGATCGCGACCGGATCGGCCTGGTGGGGCACTCCTGGGGTGCCTACCAGACCGCCTTCGTGGTCACCCAGACCGATCTCTTCGCCGCCGGTATCGCCGGGGCGCCGCTGACCGATCTGATCAGCATGTACCTGTCGATCTACTGGAACTCCGGCGGTACCGACGCGCGCATCTTCGAGATCAGCCAGGGGCGGATGGAGGTGCCCTTCTGGGAGGATCTGGACGCCTACATGGACAACTCCGCCCTTTTCAACATCACCGATCTCGAGACGCCCCTGATGATCGCCTTCGGGGACGAGGACGGTGCGGTCGACTGGCACCAGGGGATCGAGCTCTACAACGCCGCCCGCCGGGCGGGCAAGCAGTTGGTGATGCTGGTCTACCCCGGCGAGAACCACAGCGTGCGCCAGGAGGCCAACCAGATCGATTACCACTGGCGCATCATGGAGTGGTTCGGGCACTACCTGAAGGGTGACGAGGCCGAGGGCTGGATCACCGAAG
>CAYSYY010000383.1:0-4096 GCA_964435265.1 uncultured Gemmatimonadota bacterium | reverse complement strand
GAGCCCCGTCGATGGCACGATCTGGGTGCGTGACGGGAGCCAGGGACGCCTGAACCGGTACACGCCTGCGGGTGAGCCGATCGACACCTGGCCGCTTCTCTCGGGCATGTCAACCGGCACTCCTCTGGTGATGACCACCGCGGGTACGGTCTATACGACCACTATCCGCATCAATTTCGAGACCGGCCTGTTCAGCAGCGGTTACATGCAGACCGGCCCGGACGGGGCGATCGGGGATACGATCTGGGCGCCGGAATACGACTTCGAGGAGTGGCAGGTCGAGGCCCGGAACGAAGAGCGCAGCGTGCATATCGATGATGTCCCCTTCGCGCCCCGAACTCTCTGGACCCTCTGTCCCGACGGCACTGTCGTGGGCGGCGTGAGCGAGGAGTACCGTTTCGACCTCTTCCATCCCGACGGCCGGCATACGGTCGTGGAAAAGACCTGGAAGCGGGTGCCCGTTCTTCCTGACGAAGCCCGATGGTACCGCGACCGGACCACGGCGGAACTGCGGACGACCCTGCCCGGTTGGGCCTGGAACGGACCGGAAGTCCCGCGTCATAAACCCGCCTTCGCCGATTTCATCCCCGATCGCAGCGGCCGTCTCTGGATTCACCGTCAGGGACCGGGGGTGCATCTCGAAGATGGCGTTGATCATCCCGAAGACCGCGCCGATTTCTATGCCCGGCCCAGCTGGGAGGAGACCTTCACGTTCGACGTTTTCGATCTTGAGGGACGCTTCCTCGGTTCGGTTGAGATCCCCGAGGGCTTCCGGTCCTCACCGGACCCGTATATCGAGGATGATCTTGTGGTTGCGCTCGTGCAGGACGATGATGGTGTGCAGTACGTGAAACGCTACCGCCTGATTGTCTCGTCCGATTCTGGTCTATGATCGTTGAACCGATGTGAGTAGAGGAAGCATCGACATCCGTCGCGGAGAACATCACATCGGACAAGGAAACTGTTCATGCCGACCCGGATGAGACCCAGCAGCAGGTATTACCTCCTCCCAGTTATTTCCCGCACCTTCAGATCACTTCTTCTGCCGATGCTCCTGCCGGCCGCAGGCATATTCCTGGTCGCCTGCAGCGGCCGGAACGACGGGCGGGCGGGGGAGTGGGTCGCCGAGACCTTTACCGACGGCTCCGTCAGGACCGTCCGCACCATCAGCGGTTCGGTCTGGAACGGTCCCGCCCATCTGGTCGAGGAAGCCTCGATCGGTGAGGCCGACGGGGACGAGCACTATCTGCTCGGCGACATTGGCAGTCTCTGTGCCCACGGCGGGCGGATCTTCCTGCTGGATCGACAGATCCCGGCGGTCCGCGTCTACGATTGGAACGGCCGCTGGATCCGCAACATCGGCCGGGAGGGAAGCGGCCCGGGAGAGCTGCGTTCACCCACCAGCGTGCGGATCAGTCAGGTCGACGGGCGCATCTTCGTACGTGACGGCACCCAGGGACGCCTCAACGTCTATTCCTCCGCGGGCGATCCCCTCGATACCTGGCCGATTCGCACCGGATTCATGACCTCGCGTCAACTCGTCGTGACTCCTGAAGGAGAGCTCTATTCCTCCACCTGGGCGCCGGGGGGCGAAGATATCGTCGACATGCGCAGCGCCATGGTCAACCTGACCGCCGAGGGCTTCGGCCCCGATACTCTGCTCGCTCCGGAATACGACTTCGAGGAGTGGCGGATCGAGATCCGGAGCGAGAACCAGTACATCAGCAACAACGTGCCCTTCTCGCCGACCACCACCTGGGCGATGACCCCTCTACGGACGATGATCGGCGGGGTGTCCGATGACTACCGTTTCGATATCCACCACCCCGACGGCCGGATCATCCGGGTCGAGAAGCAATGGGATCGTATGCCGGTCGATCCCGGCGAACGGGCCTGGCACCGGGCCAGGGCCACCGCCAACATGCGCGGTATGCAGGAAGGCTGGGCCTGGAACGGGCCCGAACCGCCGCATGTCAAACCGCCGTTCGATGAGTTCATGGCCGATGCCGACGGCCGCATCTGGGTCATCCGGGCCGGTCCCGGGATTCTGAATCCCGACGCCCCGGCCGAGCCGGAAGACCGCACCGAGTTCTGGCGCAACCCGCGCTGGCGCGATTCGTATTTCATCGATGTCTTCGATCATGAAGGCCGGTTCCTGGGTTCGCTCGATATCCCCGCGGGCTTCGAGCTCTATCCGGAACCGTATTTCGATGGCGATACGGTGATCGCTCTGGTTACCGACGCTGCGGACGTGCCGCGGGTGAAACGTTTCCGACTCGTCATTCCGGAGGGGGGAAGCGAATGAGAAGACGATACGGGAGAAATCCAGGTTCCATCTGCGCCGGGCCCCTGCTGTCCGGCGTTCTGCTTATTTGTGCCGTAGCGGCCTGTTCACCGGGCGGATCGGTCGGTGACATCACCGCCCGGTGGGAGGCCGAGACGTCGACTCAGGGCAATGTCACTACCGTGCGCACCCTCACCGGCTCGGTCTGGCGGGGAGAGGCCCGGCTCGACGAAGAAGCCTCGATAGGTCAGCTCGAAGGCGAGGATGCCTACGTGCTGGGCAACGTCAGCGGGCTGGCCCTGGGCGACGGGATGATCTACATCCTCGATCGCCAGGTGCCGGTCGTACGGGTCTACGACCTGAACGGCCGTTTCATCAGGGATGTCGGCCGGGAGGGGAGCGGTCCGGGGGAGTACCGCCAGCCCGAGAGCATCGCCGTCCATCCGCACGACGGCCGGCTCTTCGTCCGGACCCCCCAGAACGCCCGGATCAACATCTACTCTTCCGACGGTGTGTACCTCGAGCAATGGCCGCTCCGGAGTGGCTTCAATACCAGCAATCCCTTCGTCATGACCGACTCGGGCGACCTGTATACCTTTATCATCACCAACCTGGGCCGGGCCGATGTAACCGAGTGGAAGGGCGGGATGATGAAGTGCGGTCCGGCCGATGCGGTCAGCGATACCATCGATGCCCCGGAGTTCGATTTCGAACCTTGGACGATCGAAGGACGCAGTGAGAACAGCAGCACGGTCAACGGGGTTCCCTTCGCCCCCGGAGTCAGCTGGGCCATGGTCCCAGACCGTTCGGTCGTCGGCGGTGTCTCCGACGTCTACCGCTTCGAGATCCGGCACATTGACGGACGGATCATCCGGGTCGAACGGGCGTACGAACCGGTGTCGGTCGCCCCTGAGGAAGCCCGCTGGCACCGCGATGTCGCGACCGCGAATATGGTCAACATGTTCCCGGGGTGGGTCTGGAACGGACCTGATATCCCGCCCCACAAACCGGCTTTCTCTCTGCTCCTGCCCGACGCCGACGGCCGGATCTGGGTAGTCCGGCCCGGACCGGGGATGCGGCAGGAGGGTGGGGTGGAGGACCCGTTCACCGATCACGGCTGGTTCCGGAATCCGCTCTGGGTGGATACATATATGATGGATGTCTTCGATCGTGATGGGCGGTTCCTGGGTTCGGTGGACCTGCCGGCGGGGTTCCGGTTCTCTCCCCGACCGGTTTTCGCTCATGACACTGTCATCGCATACCTCGAGAACGCCGAAGGAACACCGTATGTGAAGAAGTTCCGGCTGGTCCTGCCCTGACAGGGGAGAAGATCCTTTCCGCCGATGCATTTCTCCGGAGGGGGGAAGAGAGTGACAGGATACAACGAGAGACGGTGTACATCCCGCTGCGCCGGGCTCCTGCTGCCAGGCGTTCTGCTTATCACTGTTCTGCCAGCCTGCTCCTCCGGTGGATCGGCCGGTGATGTCACCGCCCGCTGGCAGGCCGAGACCTCGACCGAGGGCGGAGTCACTACCGTACGCACTCTCGGCGGTTCGGTCTGGCGGGGAGAGGCCCGGCTGGTCGAAGAGGCCTCGATCGGCACGACCGACGGTCCCGACGAGTACCTGCTCGGATCGGTCGAAGGCCTGGCCGTACATGAAGACCGGATCTACGTGCTCGATTCCCAGATTCCGACCGTACGGGTGTACGACCTGGACGGGCACCACCTCATGGATATCGGCCGCAGCGGCGGCGGCCCCGGGGAGTTCCGGGATCCCCGCTATCCAGCGGCCATCTTCTTCGCTTTCTATA
>CAYSYY010000382.1:0-4104 GCA_964435265.1 uncultured Gemmatimonadota bacterium | reverse complement strand
CAGGGTGGTGACCAGGGTACGTTCGCCGGCGGCGGTCCGGCGGTGGATCTCCTCGAGCAGATCATCGATCTGTCCCGTTACCGGACGTACCTCCACGGCCGGATCGAGCAGACCCGAGGGGCGCACCACCTGCTCCACCACAACCCCCCCGCACACTTCCAGCTCCCAGGGGCCGGGGGTGGCCGAGACGAAGACCGTCTGCCGCTGCAGCTCCACGAACTCATCGAAGGTGAGCGGCCGGTTGTCGAGGGCGGCCCGGAGGCGGAACCCGTACTCCACCAGGGTCTCCTTGCGCGACCGGTCTCCGGCGAACATGCCCCGGATCTGCGGTACGGTGACGTGGGATTCGTCGATGATGGTCAGGAAATCGCCCTGGAAGTAGTCGATCAGGGTATGAGGCCGTTCCCCCGGCTCGCGGCCGTCGAAGTAGCGGCTGTAGTTCTCGATCCCGGTACAGAAACCCACCTCGGCGATCATCTCCAGATCATACGTCGTCCGCATCTGCAGGCGCTGGGCTTCGAGCAGGCGCCCGGCGTCCTGGAAGACCGTCACCTCCCGGTCACGATCGCGGCTGATCTCTTCGATGACGGCATCGATCTTCGCCCGGTCGGTAAGGAAGTGCGAGGCGGGGTAGATGACCGTGCGTTCCTTCTCCTCGATGATCTCGCCGCTCACCAGATCGACCACGGCCAGACTCTCGACCTCGTCCCCCCACAAGCCCACCCGGACCGCCATATCCTCATAGGCGAGATGGATCTCCACCACATCCCCCCGCACCCGGAAGGAGCCCCGGTCGAAGCCCACATCGTTCCGCCGGTAGTGCAGGTCCACCAGGGCGCGCAGCAGCGTCTGCCGCTCCAGGTGCTGTCCCACCCGCAGCCCGACCAGGTGCTTGAAGACCTCCTCCGGCTTGCCCAGACCGAAGATGCAGGAAACCGAGGCCACCACGACCACGTCGCGGCGCTCCAGCAGGGCGCTGGTGGTGCGCAGGCGCAACCGCTCGATCAGCTCGTTGACGCTGGTCTCTTTCTCGATGTAGAGATCTCGTCCCGGCAGGTACGCCTCGGGCTGGTAGTAGTCGTAGTACGAGATGAAGTACTCCACGGCGTTGTTCGGGAAGAACCCGCGCAGCTCGCCGTAGAGCTGGGCGGCCAGGGTCTTGTTGTGACTTATGATGAGGGTCGGCCGGTTCATCCGGGCGATGAGGTTGGCCACGGTGAAAGTCTTCCCCGACCCGGTCACGCCGAGCAGGGTCTGGAGGCGGTCCCCCCGTTCCAGTCCGGCGGTAAGCGCCTCGATCGCCTGCGGCTGGTCGCCGGCCGGTTCGAAGGGCGCGATGAGCTCGAAGGGGATTTCCGGGCGGGTGGTCCAGACCGGCTCCAGGGTGGAGCGCAGGTCGGCTTCTGGTTCCGGTGACGGGGGCATGAGATGCAAGCTATGGCCGGCGCTTGCCGGGGAGCAACGGCATTCCCGGCGCCGGACGGCGCTGCGATTGTCACTGGTCGGGCTCCGGCCGGCCCGTTAGTGTTGGAAAGCGTTGGATGAGAGCCGAGAGGAAGGCCGGGTATGGCCGTGCGATGCATCAACCATCCTGATACCGAAGCGACCGACCGCTGCTCGGTGTGCGGTGATCCGCTCTGCCCGTCGTGCCTCAACGCCGGAGCACGCGGAGAGATCGTCTGCGGCCGCTGCGCCGCGGCGGCCATGGCGGCAGAGATCGCGGGTGAAGAGCAGCTCCGGGCCGAGGAACGGAGTCTTCTATCCCGAGCGCGGCCTCATCACCGTGCCGGCCGGGGAGTTCCGGGAGATAGAGGAACTGAACGTCGTCTTCCCCGGCGGGCACCGGCACCGCTACCTTCTCTACGGATTCAACTCCGCCACGCCGTCGATGATCCTCAGCTACTATTATCTCATCGTCTTCACCGGCACCGACTTCAACCGGAACGGTCGCGACGATGTCTTCCTGGTCATGACCTACCTCCGGAACGGCGAGACGGTCTACCACCGGCGCATCGTCCGGTACAACTGAGCGGCCCGTCTCCCGCGGTCGCCTGCGGAAAGGTGCCATGAGAGCTCGCCTGCAAGCCCTCACCCTCGTCGGCCTCGCCCTCGGCCTGTCCGCCTGCGCCCGACCGACCCCCCCACCCGACACCACCGCCGTCCGGGACCTCGTGGCGCGGTGGACGGCGATGTGGAACGGCTACGACCTCGACGCCGTCGATGAGCTCTTCCTCCCCGATTCCACCCTGACCTATTTCTCGTCGGAACGGGAAGGACTCATCCGGGGGATCGCGGCCGTCCGGGAACATCACGCCGGTTTCTCTTTCGCATCCGGCGGCCGGGAGACGGATACCCGGCTCTGGCTCGAACAACTCGGGATCGACCGCTTCGGCGACACCGCGGTGGTGACCGCGATCTGGTTCTTCCAGCGGGCCGGTGAGGAGACGCCTCAGCGCGGTCCCGTCACCGCCCTCTGCGTCCGGCGCGACACCCGCTGGCGCATCGCTCATATGAACTTCTCGACCTATCGCGATGACACCGGGGGCTGAGATGCCGACCGTCCCCGACGAGCGCCGCTGGCGGCGCCGGGTAGTCGGCGCGGCGGGCCTGCTGGTCGTGCTGGTGGCGATCGGGCTGTGGCGGACGGGGGAGGAACGGCCGGGCCGGCACCGGCTCGGGCTCTCGACCGAACCGGAGGGCGTCATGGGCACGTCCTGCCGGCTGGTCGCGGTCGTGCCCCCCGGCCGGGATGATCAGGCCCGGCGGGCGCTGGCCGACGCCGAAGAGAGCCTGCGCCGGATCGAAACCCTCATGAGCAGCTGGCTCGCCGATTCCGAGATCACCCGGTTCAATCAGGCCGGGGACAGCATCGGTATCCCGCTCTCGCAGCCGACCCTCGAGGTCCTCGGGTCGGCCTGGGAGGCCTGGCAGGCCACCGGCGGCGCCTTCGACATCACCGTCGGTCCGCTCGTCGAACTGTGGCGCCGCGCCGGGGAGGCCGGGGTGCTGCCGACCGAGGCCGCCGTCGCGGCCGCCCGGGCCGCCTCGCACTGGGATCTGATCGAGTTCTTCGAGGATTCGGCCGGCAAGCGCCTCGGGAGCGTCCAGGTGGATCTGGGCGGCATCGCCAAGGGGTACGGCATCGATCGAGCGGTCGAGGCGATGCAGGCGGCCGGGGCGATCGGCGGGCTGGTGGAAGTGGGGGGCGACCTGCGCCTCTTCGGCCCTTCCCCGCAGGACGGCCCCTGGCCGGTGGAGGTACGCGATCCCTTCGGAACCGGGGAGCCGGTCGAGATCCTGACCCTGACCGACGCCGCCGTCTGCACCAGCGGCGATTACGCCCGCTTCCATACCATCGAAGGACGGCGCTACAGCCACATCATCGATCCCCGGACCGGCCGGCCGGCCGCCGACGCCGCCTCGGTCACCGTCATCGGTCCGAGCGCCCGGGAGGCCGACGTCTGGGCCACCGCCCTGAGCGTGCTGGGCGCCGGCGGTCTCGACACCGTCCCGGCCGGCCTGCGGATCATCCTCATCGCTCCCGACGGCACCATCCACCGCCGGACCGGCTCCTGACGCCATGGGATTCGCGACCCGGCTCAGAGGACTCTTGCGTCTGAAGCGCGATCCGCGCTGCGAGGCGTCCTGGTGGGATCGGGGAGGAACCCGGCACCGGCGCTACCGGATCCCGGCCGGCGAGCCCAGCCCCGGAGCGGCCATCGCCACCCTGCTCGAGACCGTCCTGGGGGAGCGCCGGGCCGGGGAGGACATCGTCGTCTGGCTGCACGATCCCGAGGGGGTCATCGATCCCGCCTTCCTGATCATGACCCACCTGCGGGAAGTGACGACACCGGAGCCGTCCGCCGATGCTCCGGCCCCGCCGCGCCTGCGCCACCTGCGGGGGATCCACTGGACCGGCTGGCGGGGCTCCCGGCAGGACCTGGAGGCGCTGGGGGACCGCTACATGGAACGCCCCGGCGGCACCGCCCTGGTCGCCATCGGGGGCGCCGCGGCCCAGCCCCCGCCGACCTGGCACCCCGACAGCGCTCCCGAGCTCTGGATCTGCCTGCGCACCCGCCACCGGGGCATCGGATGGGATCTGAC
>CAYSYY010000381.1:0-4129 GCA_964435265.1 uncultured Gemmatimonadota bacterium | reverse complement strand
GCACCCGATCCCGGAGATCATGGCCACCTCGTTCTGATCCAGACCCCGGTTGTGCACCGCCCGCAGGATCGCCTTCATCGCCACTCCGGCGCCGCAGCCGGCGCACCAGATATGCGGGAACTTGTCCTGTCTGAGGTAGGGCAGGTAATCCATGATCTACAGGACCTTCCTGATCGTCTCGAGGATCTCGTCGGGGGGGATCGGATCTCCGGAGATCCGGTTTACGCGTACCACCTCCACCTCGCATCCCAGGGCGTGTTCGACCTCGTGGGCCACCTGTCCGAGGTTCAGCTCGGGAACGATGGCGTGGGTGATCTGCTTGCGGAGGGTGCGGATCTCATGGGTGGGGAAGGGCCACATGGTCTGGATGCGCAGCATCCCCACCGGCAGGCCCTCGGCGCGGGCCGCCCGCAGGGCCTGACGGGCGCTGCGGGCGCTCGATCCGTAAGTCACGAGCGCGACCCGCGCGTCGTCGAGATCGGTCCGCTCCACCGCCACGATCTCGTCGCGGTACTTCTCCAGCTTGGTGTTGAGCCGGATCAGCTGCTCGTTGATCTTCGCGCTCACGTTGGTGGGGAAGCCGGTCTCGTCGTGCACCAGTCCGGTGATGTGGTAGCGGTAGCCGTCGCCGAAGTTGGCCATGGCCGGGATGAGTGTCTCGTCGCCGGCATAGGGGAGGTACTCCTCGGGCGGTACGGTCGGTTTGCGGCGGTCCACGATCTCGAGTTCGGCGGGATCGGGCAGGGTGACCTTCTCATGCACGTGACCGATGATCTCATCCATGAGCAGGATGACCGGCACCCGGAACCGCTCGCTGAAGTTGAAGGCCCGCACGGTCATGTCGTAGGCCTCGCGCACCCCGGCCGGGACCAGCACTATTACCGGATGATCGCCGTGGGTGCCCCACCGGGCCTGCATCACATCCCCCTGCGAGGGCAGGGTGGGCAGGCCGGTCGAGGGCCCGCCGCGCATGACGTTCACGATGACCACCGGCACCTCGGTCATGGCGGCGAAACCGATGTTCTCCTGTTTCAGGGAGAATCCCGGGCCGCTGGTGGCGGTCATCGCCTTCATACCGCCCAGGCTGGCGCCGATCACCGCTCCCATGGCGGCGATCTCGTCCTCCATCTGCATGAAACGGCCGCCGATCTCGGGCAGCCGCCGGGCCAGGTGCTCGGCGATCTCGGTGGAGGGGGTGATGGGGTAGCCGGCGAAGAAGCGGCAGCCGGCGTCGATGGCTCCTTCGGCCACCGCCAGGTTCCCCTGCATCATATAGGTTCTGGATTCCACGGTGCCCTTTCCTCGATGCTGTCGGGCGGTCATGCTTCGGGCAGATAGAGGACAAGATTATCAAAACATGCGGCGCAAGAAACCGGATTCCGCGTGGCCGCCCGGAGCGGCGTACACCCAGCCCGCCGGAATCAGCCGGCAGCGGCCGGTTCAGCCGGCGGCGCCCCGTTCAGACCGCCGGAACCAGCAGGCGGCAGACCCTGGCGCCGAAGGCCTCGATCCGGGCCAGGTCGATGACCGGCTCGGGGAGCGCCAGCCGCCCTCCGGCGACGTCGGCCACCGCGCCGGGGAGGGAGGTGAGGGAAGGCAGGAGCAGTCCTCCCCGGTACATCCGGGCGTACTCATCGAGTTTGCGGTCCCGGCTGAATCCGAGATAGGGGATGCCCAGGGAATTGGCGATGATCGCCCCGTGCAGGCGGGTGGTGACGACGAGCCGGGAGCGCCGGTATTTCACCAGGATCAGGGGGAAGCCCGGGAACCGGTTCTTCACCGTATGGTCGGTCACCAGCGTCGCCGTACCGGCCAGGGTGCGGGCTTCCCCGGCCGTGACGAGTTCTGGGTGCACGGCGCAGAGGATATGCCGGCGCCGGGAGGCGCGCGCGGGTCGGTCCTTGAGGTAGACGGCGGTGGGGCAGTAGCTGATGTCGGCGCCCAGGTCGTACATCTCCTCGGTGAGTTCGTCACGCACGTTGGCCGCCACGATCCGCGATCGGAGCGCCCTGAGCAGGGCCGGATCGACCCCCCCCGCCTGGGAATCCCCGACCCGCGTTCCGGGGTGGGGCAGGCAGACTCCGATGCCCCACAGCACGACCGGCTTCCGCTGGCGGGCCAGCCATCGCCAGAAGGGCTCGAAGTAGCGGTTCAGCAGCCCCGCTCCCCCGACCAGGATGAGATCGAAGCCGGCAGGGTCGATCCGCTCGCAGTCGCGGACATCGGCGGGCGTGACCCGGTGCCTCAGGGGACCGAGCATCCGGCGGATGCCCCAGACCGGCGTGTAGTTGCCGATATTGCGGCTGGTGCTGAAGAACTGGATGATGCGCACGAACGACGGACCTCCCTGAAGGTGGAACGCGACAATTTACTCCGGAGAGATGCCCGGGGCCACCGACAGATGAACGGTATCACCCGGCGGCGATACCTGTCGCCTCATGAACATCTGCGCCCGGGCGGGAACGTTGCCGGCCCCCGGGAAAACCGTCATACTGATCGCCTGATCGACGCTCAGCCGTCGCTACGATCCGGTCCTCTCACAGGGATGATGAGACATGAACCGCCGTTTCCCGAATCCGGCCGCCGGCCGCCGTGCATACCGCCACATGCCTCCGGCGGTCGCCTGCCTTCTGCTCCTCGTTCTCGCCGGGACCGTTCCGGCCGCGGCGCAGGAGGCCGTCTTCCCCGGGGCCGAATGGGAGCGGATCGCCGATCCCTCCTCGGTCGGGTATGACGCCGAGCGGCTGGCGGAACTCCCCGCTTACCTCCGGACGCTGGATTCCACCGCCCTGATGGTGGTGGTCGGGGGGCGCGTTCTCTTCTCCTACGGCGACCTCGACACCCTCACCTATCTGGCCTCATGCCGCAAGAGCGTCCTGGCCATGCTCTACGGCCGCTACGTCGAGGACGGCACGATCGATCTATCGCTGACCCTGCGCGACCTGTACATAGACGATAACGGCGGCCTGCTCGATATCGAGAAGGACGCCACCATCGCGAACCTCATCACCGCCCGCTCCGGCATCTACCATCCGGCCTCGAACTCCGGTGACAATCTGGCCGACGCCCCCCCGCGCGGCTCCCAGCGCCCCGGGGAGTACTTCCTCTACAACAACTGGGATTTCAACTGCGCCGGCTTCTGCTTCGAACTCACGACCGGCCGGGACATCTACGATGCCCTCGCCCGCGATCTCGCCCGTCCCCTCGGCTTCCAGGACTGGGACCGCGATATCCACCGCAAGTCGGGTGACATCCGCAGCTCCCGCTACCTGGCTTACCATATGACCCTGTCGACCCGCGACATGGCCCGGATCGGGCTGTGCATGCTCCATGAGGGGAACTGGAACGGGCGGCAGGTCGTGCCACGCGAGTGGGCCCGCCGGATCGTGAGCGTGGTCACGCCGTCGGAGGAGATGAATCCCGAGAGTATTCGCGGCGGGGAATTCGGCTACGGGTACATGTGGTGGGTCTTCGACGGTCCCGACACCCCGCCGGCCTACCGGGGCGGCTACACCGCCCGGGGGGCCTACGGTCAGTACATCACCGTCTTGGCGGCCCTCGACATGGTCATCGCCCACAAGACCGCCCCGGGGCGGAACGTGAATACGAGCTGGAGCCAGTACCGGGAGATCCTCGACCGTCTGATCGCCGCCCGGATCGCATCGACCGCCCGCCCGACGCCGGCAGCCCGTACCCCTTAGCGGCGCACGATCCCGGAGCTACGCCGCGAACCGCCGCGGCGGCGTCAGTCGTCGCGGACCTTCTCCATGCGGAAATCCCGGTACCGCTGGTGGATGATCAGGGCCACCGTCGCCCCCGAGGCATCCCGCACGAAGGTCAGTCCGGACTTGAACGTCCGCGTGAAGAACTCCGTCTCCGATTCCGGGAAGAACTCGGAGCGGGGTTCGTACGACGGTTTGACGAAGAGCCGCTCCCCCTCGACCACGACCTCGTATTCCACCCCCGATTCGTGACGGTACGTCCCGGCGTACGCGCTCAGGATCCGGGGATCGAGCGCGATCGCGGTCTGGTCGCTGGGGACGTTCTCCCACAGGATGTTGACGATCTGCCACTGCCCGGCGAGGTCGGCCAGGTTCAGGTATTCGGTGTACCAGGCGGAATCCACCCG
>CAYSYY010000380.1:0-4135 GCA_964435265.1 uncultured Gemmatimonadota bacterium | reverse complement strand
CTCCCAAGCAAGGATCCGCAGGTTCGAGACCTGTACGGCCTACGTCACATTTTAGCCCGCTAAAACCAATTAACGTCCAACAGAAGTGGAACTATATCTAGAACTCCGCAGCGGCGTTGTAATTTATAGCGAAAAGAAGCCAAACAGTATTGCTGAGAGTACAATACCAAAGAGCCAGAAGCCGAATCCGGTTACGAGGGTATTACGAGCTTTCTGGTTATTCCGATGTAATTGTACCAGTGCATAGCCTGATAAAATTGCAGCAATCAAACAAAAAACAAGAGCGACAATGAAAGTAACCACATTCATCAGTACTTGCTCCTTTCCGAAATGGGGGAGTTATCCAGACATAATTCCGTTAACCACTTTACAGCTTCGGTAACAGCATCGCTCAGACTCGGTGACAGGCTGGTGCCCCACTCTATCTTCTCCGGTCGTGTCACCAGAAACTCTATTTCCGGTTCGTGGCCGAGCAGGCCCCACATCTGCAACAGTTCCAGTACACCTACCTGGTGAAAGGACAGGATGATTTTCCCCGGCTCGCGGAATCCCGCCCCTGGCTTTAACAGCCTTAGCTCTCCCGGCGGGCAATCTATCATCATTACATCGACAACAATGAGCCGTTCGATTCCTTCAAGCTGCCCCAGTAGATTAAAACCACCCACCCCGCCTTCCTCAACCCTGACGTAGCTGGGCAGGGCTACCTGTTTCAGTCTTCGAACGACATGGACACCAAAGCCCTCGTCGCCCATTATTTCATTACCCACACCCAGCACCAGCGTCTTTTTGACACCTGCCTTATCCATTACTGCCCCTTACTCCCTGACTGCCTCCCGACTCTCCTCGCTTTCAGATAACAAATGCATTTCCTTAATCTCACTGAATTTCTCTCGTATCGTGAGGTACACGTGTATCATCAGGAACATGATAAACAGCCAGTTGACAACATAGTGGGCCATTCTCACCTGAATCTCATTGTTGAACAATCCATAGTTGAACCAGCTGAGCCAACCATCAGGGTACTGGAGCGCGAAACCGGAAACAATCTGGAAGATGACCAGCACAAAGGCAAGGCAATAAGAAATCATCTGCAAGGGATTGTACTTCTTCTTAATAACTGGCTCTTTGGCGAGATAGGCATAGTAATTGATGACATTCGGCAGCAGCTTGATGTCGGCGAAGGTAGGGACAAAGGAGCGCCAGTCACGGTTCTTCCCCACGAACATGCCCCAGATACGCAGCACCGCTGCGATAATCAAAATTCCCGCGGCAAAGAAGTGCACACCACGTACCATCGACATCAGGAAACCGCCGCCGCCAATAAAGGGACGGTGGATATAAAATCCGGTGAGGATGAGGAGGACAATAGCCACCATAATGAGTTCGTGAAGAATGCGGAAAGCCAGCGGGTGTCTCGTTTCCACTATCTGTCGGTTTGCCATGCTATATACCTCCTATGTTACCTTGTAAACCTTGATATCGTTTGTCTCCGGGTCAATCAGGTGAATGGCGCATGCCAGGCACGGGTCGAAGGAGCGGATGATGCGCACCACGTTAATGGGGTTATCCACGTCAGGTACTGGCGCGCCAATGAGGGATTGTTCATAAGGTCCCCTGATTCCTTTTTCATCTCTTGGTGAAGCATTCCACGTACTGGGTACCACAAGCTGGTAGTTCTCGATGCGGTGGTCTCTAATACTTATCCAGTGGCCCAGCGCACCACGCGGGGCATCCCAGGCGCCCATACCCTGTGCCCTGTTGGGGACCGGTTTGTCTTTCATGCCGACAATGGGGCCGGCGGTCGCCAGCTCAATGAGACGGTCGACCCAGGCCAGGCCGGCTTCGCCGACGAGCTTGGCCTCAACGGCGCGGCAGAAGTGCCTGGCGACAGCACCAGCCTTGGCGCCCTGGTTGACCAGATTCATTAGCTCCGGATACCGGTTAACCAGCCCGCGGGCCAGGGGGCCGACTTCCATCGGTTGGCCGCCGTAGCGGGGGGCTTTGATAAAAGAATAAGCACCATCTTTCCTGACGTTAAATTCAGTGATGCCGATAGATGGATGAAGACTGGTCTCGCCGGCAGGATAGTCGTACCAGGAGTGTTCTACCGCTTCTGTAATCTGTCCAAAGTTCAGAGCCGTTGCCGGGTTCAGTGCACCACCGATGATGGTGCCACCACCGACCAGATGGTTGCTGCCGCCGAGGGCGTAATCGGCTGGGCTGGCAGCATCGTTCTGAGGGAACATGGGGTAGCACAGGTAGTTACCATGGGCGGCTCCCAGACCAGCTGTTGCCAGCGGCAACAGCGGCCCGGTGCCGACGGCTATAACGTCAGGAAGATACACTTCATTGACGAATTTTACCTGCTCTTCCCACAGGTCGCGAAGCTCCAGGAGCTCCTCCCGCGAAGGTGTCGCGGTACAGCCACCGGCTATGATGGCATTAGGGTGAGGCTGGACACCGCAGATGATATTCAGCATCTTTTGCGACTTGGCTTTCATCTCCACTGATTTTACATAGTGGGATACCAGGGTAGTCACTATTTCAGGGTCATTTACACTGAATTCGTCCGGTTCATAGCGGGGGGTGAAGGGCGAGGTATCACCTTTATTAACGAGAGACACTATTTTATCGCGAAGCGCCACCAAACCGGGGTCATTGCCCTTGTATCCGGCGACAGCCATGATATCCAGGTAGTCAAGCGCGGAGAGCACATAGAAATGTATGAAATGGTCATGCATATAAAGCCCGGCGCAGAAGAGATTTCGCATCAGTCTGCCCGCTTCGGGGATAGCAATGTCAAAGGCATGGTCCAGCGCCTGGGCAGAAGCGATGGCATGAACCCCTTCACAGACGCCGCAGACACGGCTGGTAACATATGGGGCATCTCTCGGGTCACGGTCTCGAAGTAGAATTTCCCAACCGCGGGCCATCGTGCCGGCTGACCAGGCATCTTTGACAACGCCGTTCTCCACTTCCACTTCAATCTTCAGATGGCCTTCGATCCGGGTAACGGGGTCGATAACAATACGTTGTCCCATATTCAGCTCTCCTTCCCTTCTTCGTTTTCTTCAGCCTTTTCGCCGTTGCCTTTCCATCGCCCTGCCAGTCGGCTGACCAGCAGATCCATGCCGACACCGGCGGCAGTGGCACCGGCAACCGTCGCCATCACCTTGTCGATGTCGACCCGCCCGATTCCGGGAAGCTCTATATCAAACTGGCGCTCGTACATCGGGCTCACGGCTTCATAAAATTCTGGCTCGGAACAGGCGACGCAGGGATGGTTTGCCTTAATGCAATAGTTGGTACGGTTGTTCCAGAGCCGTTTCCAGCAGTCCTGGTGTGCCCATGGTCCTTTGCAGCCTTTCATGTAGAGGCACCAGCCCTGCTGGTTGGGGTCACCCCAATCGGTGACAAAGCGGCCAGCATCGAAGTGTCCGCGCCTTTCACAATTCTCATGCTGGCTTTCCCCGTAAAAAGCCAGCGGGCGTTGGAACTTATCCAGTGATGGCACCGTGCCGAAGGTAAGGTAATGGACAATCACCGCCACCAGGCGCTCGCCGTGCAGCGGGCAGGTGGGCAGATTAATAACTGGTTTGTTGCCGGTTACATCGTCATAATAATGGTGCTTCTGGGTGCCCCGATACAAATAGCCTACCGCATCGGTCGGGCCGGAACGCGGTATACCGCCATAGGTGGCACAGGAACCGACGCAGACAATCGCCGCTGCGTTGCCGGCACACTCCCGCACAATATCTTTAAAGGGTTTGCCACCAATGGTGCAGAAAAGACCGTCTTCAGCCAGCGGTATTGCGCCTTCTATTACCAGAATATAATCACCTTCTTCAACAGTCTTGGCAAGCGCTGCCTCTGCTTGATGACCGGACGCGGCCATGGCAGTCTCGTTATAACGTAGCGAGATAGTATCCAGCAGAATATCGGCAGCCAGTGGCTCAAGACTGTTAAGGAAAGACTCCACGCAACCGGCACAGTCCTGACCCTCCAGCCAGATGACGGCCGGTTTCCTCACAGACTCTTCCAGGGCCTTTGCCACCTTGGGAGTTAATGCCTGACTGAGACCCAGAAGGGCCAATGATGCGCTGGCCAGCTTCATAAAATCGCGACGTGTTAATTC
>CAYSYY010000379.1:3401-4142 GCA_964435265.1 uncultured Gemmatimonadota bacterium | reverse complement strand
GTTCGGGGTAGGCCATGTCCCCTTCCAGGGCGGTGAGCTGTTCGAGACTGGTTTCGGGATCACTCACTACGTTGATGCGGAACAGATTCGGGTGGCCGCTGCGGTCCGAGATGAACACGATCTTCTGGCCGCTGTCGGTCCAGATGGGTTGGGTGTCGTCACCGTTGCTGCCGGGGGTCAGTCCCCGCGGTGCGTCTGACTCGAAGCGTGCCATGTAGATACCCCAGCTCCCCCCCGGAAGGAGGAGAAGACCAGAGTGCCGTTCAGATCGATGGGTTTGAAGGTCGGACCTTCCAGGGTTGAGTTGGAGCAGCCGGTGAGGAGGGACGATGCCGCCAGGGTACCGGAGCCGGCGAGGGTGAGGAAACGTCGACGGTCGATCATGGCAGGCGGGGTCGGAATCCATCCTGAGGCGCAGTCGGGCATGACGGGACCTCCTGATAGTCTGTTTTACCGGTGGTGCCCTGTAAGGAAGGGCACAGACTATACCGAATATGCGAACCAATTCCGGAATGCCTGAGGACGGCGGGTGTTTACATGATTCCTGAGCCCTCGCCAAAGCGTCGTGGTCCGGAGTTTCCTTACGGCATATACCGACCGGATGTTCCGGCTCGCCCGGCGGGATCCGGTGCATGTATCCGCCCTTGCGGAAAGGCCATAGCACGACGAGCTTGTAGGTCCGTTCCGGTTCGAGGCCGCCGGACGCGACGCCCGCGCAGTAGATCGCCTTCTTCGAGACCG
>CAYSYY010000379.1:0-3391 GCA_964435265.1 uncultured Gemmatimonadota bacterium | reverse complement strand
GGGGAACGTCATGTCCGGAGCTGTTGAAAGATACCATCGCCACCGCCGGCCCGCACCGGTCCGGCCGGCCCTTCTCGGTATCCTGCTGCTTCTCCCCCTGCTGTCAGCCACCGGGGCCGCTGCTCAGGAGTGGGGGATCCCGCCCACCGTCCTGCGGCGGGCCGACCTGCCCGACCACGCCCGGCTGCTGCTGCGCGAACTGAACCGGCCGGTCGAACTGACCCTGGTGGACGGCAACACCGTGCGGGGCATCCTGGCCGATGTCTCGGCCTCCGATCTCACCCTCAAGATCGGCGCCCTGCCCCACGCCGAGATGCGGGCCGGCTACGGCTGGCACCAGATCAGCGGTGTGAAGGTCGACCGGCGCGGCCGGGTACTCGAGGGTCTGCTCCTGGGTGGCGCGAGCGGAGCGCTTGCCGGCGTCCTGACCGCCCGGGACGATGATCCGCGCCGCGATGTCCTCGGAATGGAGGTGGCCGAACCGACCTGGGATTCCTTCCTCTCCGGCGCCGCGGCCGGGGCTCTCCTCGGCCTGCTGCGCGGCTGGGATTTCACTCTGCCGATCAATCCCCAGGTCACCAGCCTGGTCGGGCCGCTCGGCGGCGCCGGGCAACGGGAGCGACCCGCCGTGCGGTTCGTCTCGAGCATCCCGCTCTGGAGCGGGGTTCTGAACGATGTCGCAGGATCCATGTCAGCCAGCCAATGGGTTGCAGCCGAAGGGATAGAGCTCGAACGCCCCTGGTTCAGCTGGAATGCCATGAGCCTGGCTCTTGAGACGACCATGCCCGGTCGAGGCAGGTGGTGGGCCCGCGGTCGCCTGGAATATTTCATCCTTCCTCGTCTGAGCAGATCGAGCTTCTGTTTCTATCCCCCAGACACGGTCACTGTTCCAGCGGACATCTGGAGGGACTACCAGGCCACCCGCATCTTCACCGGTGTGTCCCGTCCTCTGGCCGGGCCGGGCCGGCTGCCCACGGCCGAGGTCTCGTTCCTGCTGGGAGTCGAGCGTACGTCCCTGAAATCCGGGGCGGATTTCTGCGGATATTCCTCGGTGACCGGTATCCGCCAGACGATCTGGCGTCCGCTCCTGTATGCCGGCGGGAGCCTGGCGATCTTGCGACGTCCCGATCTCACGATCGCCCTGCGGATCGAAGCCGTGGTTGGAAACGGTTTCGTGACCGATTCCTTCAAGAGTCCCGAAGCCGGTGAGATCCTGCCCGCCCGCCGCATCCGGCCGACCGCGCTCCACATCGGGCTCGATTTCTTCCTGCCTGTGTTCTGATTTCAGTCCTCTGTTCTGACATCTTCAAAGTCCGCCCTGATCCAGAATATTGTCCCGGGGGACCGGGATAATCTTTAAATTGTAATAGTTATTATTACCGTCTGTCCGTGCCCGCCCGCCGGATTGTGCGGCATATGTTCACCGGGCGCAGGACACAGAGAGACTCTCATGTCATCGTACGTCTGGAAATACCCGCTTCGGAGCGGCGCCCTGTTTATGGGGCTGCTCCTGATCATTGCCTGCAGCGAAGAGAGCAACGGAACAGGCCCGTCGGATGAGCCCTGGATCACCACCGTCCTGGATAGCGACGCGTCGGCCCATTACAGCGCGATAGCCGTCGGCGGCGACGGAAATTCCAGGATCGCTTTCATCGACAGGGCCACCAGAACCCTCCGCTTCGCCCGCTTCACCGGCACCTCATGGAACCTCGAGACCGTACCCGGAACCGTTGAGGCGGATGAGGGTGCGGGCATCGTACTGGACTCCTCCGATCATCCCCACATCGCCTGGCAGTCGGAGAACGGGATGCGGTATGCGCACCACAACGGCACGTCCTGGACGGTCGAGGTGGTCGAGAACACGGTCGTGGGGGCGCGTAATCCCAGCCTGTCCATCGCCCTGGGAAGTGGGGAGTCCCCCGCCATCAGCTTCTACGGGGGAGATACCTCCGGCCTGAAGTACGCCACCCGCTCAGGCGGGGGGACCTGGAGCATCGTGACGGCCAACGCCGATCTCTACGCCGGATTTCATGGGACCTCCCTGGTCTTCGATGCCGCCGGGAACCCGATGATCAGCTACCACGAGTATTCCAGCAGCGCCCTCCGGCTGGCGAGCTGGAACGGTTCCTGGTCCCATGAAGTCGTTGATGATTCCGGGGAGGTGGGTCAGTACAGCTCCATGGCCCGGGACGGTGCGGGACGCCTGCACATCGCCTACCTCGATGCCACCAATCTGGCGGTCCGTTACGCCCGGAAGGAGACGACCGGGTGGATATTCGAAGAGATCGGCGACGGTCTGCTGTCCCCTTCCCTCGGACTGGACTCGGATGGAACGCCCTGGGTCGCATATATCGATTATGCCTACGGTTACGTGAAGGTGGCCCATCGCGACGGGACCGTCTGGACCGTGGAGAACGCCAGCCCCCGCACGGCCGACTGGAGGACTTCGATGGCCATCGGCCCAAGCGACCGGATACACATCAGCGCGTACCTGTCCACGGGACTCGTATACGTACAGAACCGCTGAGCGCTGCCCTCCGGGGTCCCGCCGGTGTTTCGGAGCGTTCGGCGACCGACGGAAACCCGGCGCCTACCCGATGACCGGATCCCTCAGGCCTCGAAATCTGGCCGCCGGGTGTGCCACTCGGTGGCCTGCTCGTACTGCCAGCCGATGTCGAGGATGGTGGCCTCTTCGTAGAGACGGCCGGTGATCATCAGCACCATCGGATCGCCGTCCTCGTCGAAGCCGCACGGCACGGCCAGGGCGGGATGCCCGGTCAGGTTGGTCAGGCCGAGGCTGGCGCTGGAGTTCGGGGTGATGAAGGCGTCGTAATCGCGCATCAGCACCTCGGTGTACTGCATCAGGATCCGGCGGGCCCGCTGGGCCCGGATGTACTCCACCGCCGGCACGAACCGCGCGGTCCGGAAGCTGTTCGGCCAGGCGCCCTGGTTCTGGCGGGTGAGTTCGCGCACCCGCCCGCTGCGCACCAGATCGTCGAAGGCGGCCGAAGCCTCTACGTTCAGCACCATGCCGATCGCTCCGGTGGGCAGGTCGGGCAACTCGATCGGCTCCAGCCGGGCGCCGAGCCGGCGGAGCACCTCGAGGGCTTCGGCGTAGACCGCCTTGCGCTCCTCGCTGGTGCGCTGCCCCCCCTCGAACTCGCTCGGGATAAATCCGATCCGCATCTCACCGAGCGGCCGCGGATTCTCCCAGCGGAAGGGGGCGTCCACCACCGTCAGGTCCATGCCGTCGGAACCCCGGATGGCGTCGAAGACCAGGGCGGCGTCCTCGACCCGACGGCAGAGCGGTCCCAGCTTGTCCATCGACCACGACAGTGCCATTGCACCGTAGCGGCTCACCCGTCCGAAGGTGGGACGCAGTCCCACCACC
>CAYSYY010000378.1:0-4145 GCA_964435265.1 uncultured Gemmatimonadota bacterium | reverse complement strand
TGGCGGGAGCGGTTCGGGGCCGATCCGGACGTGATCGGTACCACGGTTCTCATCGAACACCGCCCCTATACCATCATCGGTGTTGTTCCCCCTGAATTCAGGTTCAAAACAGATCTCTTCGAAGATACCCGGGGACTGCTCTCACCCCAGGACACCGGGGAACGGCTGGCCTGGCTGCCCACAGGCCATAACTACGGTTCCAACTGGTACTGGGAGACGGAAGGCTGGAGTTTCGAGGCCCTGGCCCGGCTCAAACCAGGGGTGAGTCTGGAAGCGGCCTGGGCCGAGATCGAGGCCCTGGTACGGGGCGAGGTACCCGCCGAGGAGATCCGGGTGCACCGGGCCAGACGCAATCAGCTGGAAGTGGCCGGCCTGCCGGCCCGGCTCCTGCTGCTGGCCGTTCCCTCTCTCTTCCTCCTGCTGATCGCCTGCGGCAATGTCGCCACCCTGATCCTGGGCGAAGCGGAGGGACGGCGGGCCGAGATCGCCACCCGGGCCGCCATCGGCGCCGGCACGTCACGGATCGTGCGCCAGCTGCTGACCGAGAGTGTCGTCCTGGGGCTGGTCGGGAGCGTGGCCGGCGTTGCCATGGCCTTTGGTGCCACCCGTGTCCTGGTGGCCTTCGCCCCGGCCACATCCGCAATCGAGAATGTCCGGGTGAACCTGGCCGTGCTGGGTTTCTCCAGCGCGGCCGGGATCGCGGCCGGGATCGGTTTCGGTCTGATACCCGCACTGACGCTCATCCGGCGACGCGGCCGGGCCAGCCTGCACGGTCGCGGTCAGCGCCTGACCGGAGGGGGGCAGAGAAGGATCAACCTGGTCATCGGGCTCGAGGTGGCCCTGACCGTCGTTCTCCTCGTGACGGGGGGGCTGTTCACGAGGACGCTCCTGAATCTCACATCGGAGAGCATGGGCTTCGAGCCTGAGAACCTCGTCGCCCTGCGGGCCGCCATCGATGTCCGTGGCCTGGGTACCGAGCGACGGGAGGCGGCCTACCTCGACATGATAGACCGGATCGAGGCCGTACCAGGGGTCGAAGGAGCGACGGCGAGCTGGTCGATGCCTCTGCTCATGAGCCTCTGGAACGATGAAGTGACCATCGAGACAGACGAGAATCCCGAGGGCGGTCACCCCCCCATCCTGGGCTATGACATCGTTCTGTCCGACTACCACGAGGTCATGAGAATCCCCCTGGTGGCCGGCCGGTTCTTCACGTCCGAAGATGTGCCCGGCGCTGAACCGGTCGTGATCGTCTCCAGGTCAACGGCCGAGGATCTATGGCCCGACCGGCCGGCGGTGGGCCGGCGCCTGCGTTTTGAACGCGTCCCTGAATGGCACACCGTGGTCGGGGTGGTGGAAGACGTACGCTACGGCGGTCTCGACTCCGAGCCCCGCTCCCCCATCTACCGGCCCTATCTGCAGAACCCCGGGATCAACGGGATCCGGCTGGTTCTGACGGCCCGCATCAGCGGGGACCCGGCGGTGCTCATCCCGCAGCTCGAGGCCGCCGCCCGGAGCGCTTTCCCGGAGGTCCTCCTCGCGGAAGCCCGGGTCATGAGCCGGGTCGTGTCAGAAACCGCCACCGATCAGCGGTACCGGGCCCTCATGGTGGTCTGCTTCGGTCTGGCGGCGGTGCTCCTGACTGCGGTGGGAATCTTCGGGGTGGTGGCCCGGGCCGTCGCCCGGCGCTCCCGGGAGCTGGCCATCCGCATGGCCCTGGGCGCCGACTCCGGGAAACTCCGGCGGCTGGTCCTGAGCCGAACGCTGACGACCGGGGCGATCGGATTGGTGGCCGGATTGCTTGTCGCGATGCTGGGGAGCCGGTTCATCGAGAGCTTCCTCTTCGAAGTGCCGGGCTCCGATCTCCTGACCTATACCGTGGTGCCTCTGGTGGTCCTCACGACGGTCCTGGCGGCCGGATTTCTGCCGGCCCGCCGGCTGATGCAATTGCAGCCGGCCAGGATACTGAATGAGGAGTAGAGGCAGTGCGGTGAGGTGATTGATGGCATCCGTACGAACTGTCTTTGTTCAACGGTACTCATCGATCACACGCGCGCTCACCCAGTGAGCACTCAAGCCTTTCGAGGTAGTCCTGAGAAAGAAGAGATACCGGCCGTCGCGGGTGACGGTGGCGCACATATCATGCAGGCCGTCCCGGTTGAGCGCATCCATGCTGCTGGCTTCGGTCCACGTTCCGTCAGGGGCGCGAAAACTGATGAAGAGTTCCGCCTGCGTTAACGTAGCGGAAGATATTGAAACCCGGATCTCCTGAGGTGACATAGATATAGTCCCCATCACACCAGGCATCGTGACAGCCGAACTCATCGCACGTTGCCAGGATCTGAGGGCGCTCGGGATTGCTGACATCCCACATCTGCAGGCTGCGCTGCAGATCGCCGATGATTAGCCGGGTGTCGTCTCCGCAGATGCCGTAGGCCTCACTGTCGTCCTGAAAGGTCATGCCCCACCCCCGCCCGTCGACATCCAAACGCGTGACTGTCCGGGGGGAGAGCGGATCACTGATATCGACGACCAGCAATCCTCCCTCATCAAGGGTGAGGAAAAGGACCACCATAAACGAGGGAATGAGGAGCCGGGTCGTGCTCTTCACAGCATTCTCCTTTTCAATCACTGCATGCGATGTATGAAGTTGCCTGGGCGGAGGAGCGCAGTGGAGCCTGCGGTTATGCAACGAACTCATGGCTCAGAACACTCGTGGACAGGAGATATATACTATACCTAGAAGTTCTATGCGAAAAACAGTCGTCTATCTCCCAGGCTCAGATATGCTGCCAAACACCCTCTTCACCGACTCGACGATGATACCCGGCTGGAACAGCTGGACCAGGTGGTTGCTGTTTTCGGCCACGATGAGGACCGCCCCCGGGATCGAGGCCGCCATCTGCTCATGAGCCGTACGCCAGGCCTGCTGGTCCTCAGCCTTCTGTAGAGTCTGCCGGCCGCTGGTGATGATCTCCACGGGGATACCCGCCGGGATGGTTGTGTCCCGCATGATGGCCATCTTCGGGGTCAATCCGTCACCGACCATACGCACCGCGGCCCGCTGCAGTACGGTGAGACTGGACGGATCGGACGTATCGAACGGGAGTTTGCCTGCCATGGGATGGTTATCGAGATACTCCACCCCGAGCAGGTCTACGAACTCGGCCGTGAACGGATCGACGAACACCATGCCGCGTATCGCCTCGGGATGCTCGCTCGCTTCCAGGCGGATCATCCATCCTCCGAAGGAATGACCGACCAGAACGAGGTCTGAATCCAGTCCGAGCTGTTCGAGAGCATTCCAGAGCCAGCCGGCCTCGAGCCTCATGTCATGGGGGACCTCCGGCAGGTCGCTCTGCCCGAAACCCGCGCGGTCGTACGCGATGACCGTTGCCCCGGTCTCGCGCGCCAGCCACGGAGCCAGCATAATCCATTCTTCCAGGTCGAAACCTCCGCCCGCCTCGAGAAGTATCGCCGGACTTTTCCCCTCGATGATCCGGAAGTGAAGACGGTTTTCACCAACAGATATAAGGGTGTCGATGACCGATAGTTCACGCTCTGGTTCGACCTGGATAGTGCCGGCCAGCGATGCTTCCGGCACTCCGATCGATAGGAACAGTGCGAGGGCCGCCAGGACACTGAGCCTTGGATAACTCAAAATGATCTCCGATTTCCTTGAACGTCACAGGAACTGCTCTGATGCACTCCAGGAATACCTGTTCTGTGGAACGAGATCCCCGGCCGCTAAGTTCCGTTTCTACCTCAGAACCACAACCGCAGCGCCACGAACCTTACGAAGGGCCGGGCCACGAACCAGAGCAGGCTGCGGCGGCCAAGGTAGACTTTCCCGACCCCGTTCATGCCGGGGCGCACGCCTCCGGGGGCGGAGATCCGCACCGTCGCGATGAGCACGCGTTTGCCATCGAGGCGGTTCAGGGCGGCCGGGGCGAGGATGTCCACCCGGCCCTCGAAGGTCCGCTCGGCGTAGGCGTAGAACTTCATCTTCGTGCGCTGCCCCAGGCGCACGGCGTGCCAGTCCTTCTCGGGCAGGGCGATCTCGATCCGCAGGGAATCCAGGGTGCCGACCTCGCAGAACACGTCGCCCGACGCCAGGTAATCCCCTTTGCGTTCCTCCACGTGGG
>CAYSYY010000377.1:0-4151 GCA_964435265.1 uncultured Gemmatimonadota bacterium | reverse complement strand
CCCCTCGCGGGTGAGCCCGTGCGGGGCCGGAGGATCCGGCCGTGTCTCGATGTGCTCGGTCATACCCCGGTTCCTGTTTCGCGTCGATGTCTGATGGTAAGGTACCAGCCGTAGACTTCATCCCAGTCGGCCGGCGGCCCCGGTTCGAAGCTCTCCAGTTCGACCGAAGCACGCACCGCGGCGCGTCCCTCGGCCAGCGAGGCGAGTTCGCCGCGGGCGATCGCCTGCACCATGATGTTGCCCATGGCGGTCGCCTCGACCGGACCGGCCAGCACCCGCCGGCCGGTGGCGTCGGCGGTGAGCTGGTTGAGCAGCCGGTTCCGGCTCCCCCCGCCGATGATGTGGATGGTGTCGCCGCGGCGGCCGGTGAGCTCGGCGAGCATCTCGGCCACCCTGCGGTACTCGCACGCCAGGCTCTCCAGGGTGCAGCGTATGAGGGCGCCCTCATCGGCGGGCGGGTGCTGCCCCGTCTCGCGGCAGTACTCCCGGATCCGACCGGGCATGTCCCCGGGGGGGAGGAAGCGGCCGTCGCCGGGATCGATCAGCGGGCCGAAGGGAGGGGACTGCTCCGCCCGGGCGGTGAGCTCTTCGTAGGAGTACTCCCGGCCCCGCTCATGCCAGAAGCGCCGGCACTCCTGCACCAGCCACAGTCCCATGATGTTCTTGAGCAGGCGGAAACGCCCACCGACTCCGCCCTCGTTGGTGAGGTTGTACTCCAGGCTGCGCTCGGTGATGACCGGTTCGGTCGTCTCGATCCCCATGAGCGACCAGGTTCCCGAACTCAGGTAGATGGCATCGGCGCGCTCGAAGGGGACGGCCGCCACCGCCGAGGCGGTGTCGTGGGAACCGGGAGCGATGACCGGCAGGGCCCGGCAGCCGGTGGCCGCGGCCACCTCGGGGCGCAACTCCCCCAGAACCGTCCCCGGCCGTACGATCCGTCCGAAGATGTGGGTGGGGATGCCGAGCTCTTCGAGAATCGGCCGGGCCCAGGTCCCGGCGCGTGGATCGTAGCAGGCGCTGGTGGTGGCGATGGTGAACTCGTTCACCGCCCGCCCCGAGAGCATCCAGGCGAACAGGTCGGGCATGAAGAGCAGGCTCTCGGCCCGGACCAGCGCGGGGGAGTTCGCGCGCACCATGGCCAGCAGCTGGAAGAGGGTGTTGAGCGGCATGAACTGGATGCCGGTGCGGGCGAAGATCTCGGCCCGGTCGACCAGCCGGAAGGCCGCCTCCATCATCCCCTCGGTGCGGGGATCGCGGTAGTGCCAGGGATCCTCGATCAGCTCGTCGGCGGCGTCGAGCAGACCGAAGTCCACCCCCCAGGTATCCACGCCCACCCCGTCCAGGCCGGTCCGGTAACGCTCCCCGGCCCGCTTCAGCCCGGTCAGCAGGTGCCGCCGCAGCTCGGCGACGGGCCAGCGCAGGCTCCCCTCCTGCTCCACCGGGCCGTTGGGGAAGCGGTACAGCTCGTCCAGCACGAGGGTGCCGTCGCCGAAGGTGCCGGCCACCACGCGCCCGCTCTCGGCGCCCAGATCACACGCCAGGTAGGTGCTCACGGTGACCTCCTCGAGGGAAGTCCGGACAGGCGCTCATGCGATCTCTGCCCGGTCATGACGGCGGCGGCGACGACGACGGGCATCAGCGCATCTCCTGTCCACCGGTGACGTTGATGGCCTGGCCGGTCAGGTAGGCGGCCTGCTCCGAGGCCAGGAAGACGATGACGTTGCAGACGTCGTCGTAGGTGCAGCCCCGTTTCAGGGGGACCTGGTCGATGTAGCGCTGCCGCACCTCCTCGGAGGTGATCCCCCAGCGTTCGGCGTACTGGGCGTAGAGGGAGTCGGTCCAGAGAGGGGAGTCGAGCAGGTTGCCGGGGCAGACGGCGTTGACCCGGATACCGTGCTCGGCCAGCTCCAGGGCCAGGCTCTGGGTGAACCCGATCCCGCCGAACTTCGAGGCGGCGTAGGCGGAATTGCGGTAGCTCCCCTTTTTCCCCGACTTGGAGTTCACCTGGATGATGACCCCGCCGCCGCGGCCGATCATGACCCGGGCGGCGGCCCGGGCGCAGAGGAAGTAGCCGAAGAGGTTGACGTTCATGACCGCCCGCCACTGCCCGGCGTCGAACTCCTCGATCGGGCCGGCGATGAGGATGCCGGCGTTGGAGACGAACAGATCGAGCCCGCCCAGTTCCTCGACGGTGCGCTCCACCATGGCCGCGACCCGGGCCTCGTCGGTCACGTCGGCCCCGATCCCGATCGCGGGGCAGCCCGTTTCCCCGGCGATGGCGCGGGCGACGGGTTCGGCGCCGGAGGCGTTCAGGTCAGCCACCGCCACGGCGGCTCCCTCGGCCCCCAGGCGCCGGGCCATCGCCTCGCCGAGCCCCTGGGCGCCGCCGGTCACTAGCGCCCGGCGGCCGCTGAGCTTCCCCCGGCCGTCCCCGCTCTCGATCGGAGCCGGGTCGCCGCCGTCCGCTGCCGTCCGGGTGAGGTCATCTCTCGGGGTCGGATTCATACCGGTTCCTTTCTGCTCTGTCAGTCGCGCCGCATCCGCCGCAGCAGCTCCCGCTCGGCCTCGACCGTCCACTCCCGGCCGTCGCGGAGCCGGGCGTGGACCTCCGGCAGCACTGCGGCCAGCTCCGGCAGGGGGGTCAGGGGGAGGGGCCGCAGGTGGGGGTAGATGACGATCTTGCCGGGGAAGCGGCCGTCGCGCACCGCCTCGAGTCCCTCCCGCGCCGCCTCGAGCGAACCGATCGCGGCCACCGAACGGTTGGGGGAGAGTTCCCCCGCCTCGGTGCGCTCGAGCATCAGGCGCAGGTCGTCGATGGTGGAGGCCGAGTGGCCGATGATCCGGGTGCCCAGCCGCCCGGCGTCGCTGAGATCGATCGCGGCGGTGGTGCCCCGGGCCAGGCCGGCGAAGATGTTCATGACCCCGCCGGGAGCCAGCAGGAAAGCCGCCTCCTCGATCGCCCGCGGCGCCGGGGCCAGCACGACGATGTCGTCGAAACCGGATCCGGCGGCCCCGCCGGCTCTGCCAGTTCCGCCGGCCGCCTTCCCGGCAGCAGCCTCCGCAGTACTGCCGGAAGCCGTACCGCCGACCGCCGCGTGAGCCGGGGCGGCCATGGCCCGTTCCAGACCGGCTTCATACGCGGCCCGGTCGGCCGGATCGAGGCAGATCAGTTCCACGCCGCGCCCGGCCGCCTCGGCCGCCAGCGACCGCTCCAGGTCGGCCAGCCGGGGGGCGCTGATATCGGTGGCCACGATCACCCGGGGGCCGTCGGCGAGGGCGAGCGCCCGCTGCAGGTGCATGTGTCCCATCGGGCCCCCGGCGCCGAGGAATAGGGTGCGGCCGCCGCACTGCAGCTCGCTGCGCACCGGGCGCCGGGCGTAGACCGCGGTGATATCGGGTTCGGGGCCGCCGATGAAGAGCCAGCGGTCGTAGTGGATGCGGCCTATGTCGAGGGCTACCGGTCGTTCGAGGGGTTCGTCGTCGATCACCGCCAGGATCCCGCCGTGGGCCAGGGCCGGGCTCACCCGCTCGATCAGATCGGCGTCGCCGCCGAGCAGGACGAGGTCGTCGACGCTGCCGTGGGCCACGACCGGGGCTTCGTCGGTGGTCATCACGCTCACCCCGGTGCCGGCGGCGGCGCGGCGCAGACGGTCCGCGAAGGAGGCCGGCACATCGGTGAGCAGGAGACGGGCCGGGGCGGAGCCGGAAGCGAGATCGGTCCCGAGTTCGTAATCGGAGCGGGCGCGGTCAGTGCCCACGATCCAGGTGGTGCCCCCGGGTTTGAGCCGGGTGCGGTAGCGCAGGCCGTAGGCGGCGATGACGCAGGCCCACGGTTCCACCAGGGCGGCTTCGGCATAACCGGTGGCGGGTTGGACCGGCAGCAGGTAGCAGCCGCCGTCCCCCGCCAGCACCCGGCGGTCGATGAGGCCGTACTGCCCGAGCCCGCCGGCGATCTCGTAGCCGTAGGCGTAGCCGGTGCCGTCGACGAAGATGTCGGCCTGGATGATGAAGCGGTCCCCCACCCGGTAGCGGTCCCGGAGCCCGGAGCCGACCGCCACCACCGTCATGCTCACCTCGTGGCCGAGCACGACCGGATCGCGGCTCATGTCGCGGTAGATGCGGGGGTGGTTCTGACCGGCGGCGATGACCTT
>CAYSYY010000376.1:0-4156 GCA_964435265.1 uncultured Gemmatimonadota bacterium | reverse complement strand
CGTTCGCGTTCCTGAACCGCAGCCTGCGAGGCACAGGCCGTAAGGATCAAAAGGGAAAGAGCGCAGGTTCGGGAGACTACTGTCTTCATGTTGCCACTCCCTGAAAGTATCAATCATTGTTATGTACATATTGTATATAGTCACTACGTATACTTTTCGAATAGGTTTCATCAAGCCGGCATCAAGAACTCCGACTCCAACCGTCCGGCCCGATACAGAGGTGCTGCAGCCAGGTCCCTTGCACAGTATGCTGGTGCCGTGATCAGAACACCTTCCACCATCCGATCGAGACCGCTCCCGCTGCCGGTCCCGTTGCCGGTCCTGCTGCTGACCCTGCTGCCGGTCCTGCTGCTGGCCGGATGCGCCTCGCACGCCCGCATCACCGGCCGGCCGGCAAAGCCGGCGGTCCTGGAACGGAACTTCACCCGGGCCGAACTGCTCGCCGACACCGACCACCTCTACCGGATGCTCGAGACCGTCCACCCCGACCTGTACGCCCTCGTCGAACGGCCCCGGGCGGATTCGCTGCGGGCCGTCCTGGAGGACTCCCTGCGGGACGGGATGGACCGGATCGACTACTGGCGCCGGATCGCCGCCGCCGTCGCCCGCTTCGGGGACGGCCACACCTCTGCCATGCTTCCCTATGAGAGCCTGAATGAGTATCTCGAGGCGGGGGGACCGCTCCTGCCCGTCGATCTCACCCTCGAGGACCGCCGGGCGTACGTGGCGCGCGACTACCTCGCCGAACCCGCGCTGCCGGCCGGGACCGAAGTCACCGCCATCAACGGCGTGCCGGTCACCGCCCTGGTGGACGACCTCCTCCCCCTCTTCAGCGCCGAGCGCCTGAGCACCCGGCTCGTCTGGCTGCAGAACAACCTCCGGACGATCTTCCCGCTCCTCTACGGGTGGGGAGAGACTTTCACCCTCGACACGATCGGATCTGACGGAACCCGGCACCGGATCGCGTGCGCCGGCGCGCCCCTCGACACCCTGCGCGCCCGGTCTCAGCGCCGGACCGGGGCTCCGGCCGCACCGCGCCCCCCGGCCTGGGCCTTCCGGCGGATCGGGGAGGATCGCATCGGCTATCTGGACTTCCGCTCCTTCTCCGATCCGGCCGGATTCAATCGCTTCCTGGAAGAGACCTTCACCGGCATCCAGCAGCAGCCGATCGAGGCTCTGATCATCGACCTGCGGCAGAACGGCGGGGGGAATTCCATGCTCGGAGACGCCCTGCTGGGCTACCTGACCGACCGCCCCTTCGCCCAGGTGGCCCGCATGGACGTGAAGATGAGCCGGCCGATCAAAGCCTACTACAAGACCATGGCTCCCTGGTGGGTCCGCTGGGTGCCGGGATGGTTCTTCGGTCTGTTCAACTCCCAGGCCCGACTTCTCTACGGCGCCCGCGACGGTGAGATCGTCACCTTCGAACAGGATCCCGTGGCGCCGGAACCGAATCCGCTGCGCTACGCCGGTCCCGTCTACGTGCTGGTCGGTGCGCGCACCTTCTCGAGCGCGACCATGTTCGCCGCCACGGTGAAGGACTACGGATTCGGGATCCTGGTGGGGGATGAGACCGGCGGGCTGGCCTCCCACTTCGGGGACGTCTACACCTTCTTCCTGCCGGCGACCCGCCTGGGGATCGGCGTGAGCCACAAGCGGTTCCTGCGTCCTTCGGGGGTGGACGACGGCCGGGGAGTATTGCCCGATGTTGAGGTGATCGCCACCCCGGCCGATCTGGAAGCCGGCCGCGATCCGGTGCTCGAGACGACCCTGAGGCTCATCAGACAGGGGTACCGGCTCCCGCCGAATCCACCCTGACGGATGGCTGCTCACATCGTATGATGTACTACCGACGGGTGTTGGGAGCACACCGCGGCCGTAAGCGCTGCGAAGAGTCAAGGAGAGAATTGCCATGCCGGAACCGATCTACGGACTGACGAAGGAACTCCCGGGAGTGGACTACGTCGAGGCGGTCGCCCGCACCACCGTGGCGCTCGGGACCGAAGGCTTCGGCGTGCTCACCGAGATCGACGTGAAGGATACCCTGAAGAAGAAGCTGGATGTCGACTTCCGCCGCTACGTCATCCTGGGCGCCTGCAATCCCCCCCTCGCCCACCAGGCCCTCCAGGCCGAACCCTTCCTGGGGCTCATCCTGCCCTGCAACGTGGTAATCATGGAGGATGACGCCGGAACCGGGAGCATCGTCTCACTTTTCAATCCCCCCGAGATGTTCCAGGTGGTCGACAACGCCGCCATGGGGGATCTGATCAGAGAGGTGGAAGAACGCCTGCGGCGAGTGCTGGAACGCATCTGAAAGCGGGCGGAGATCAGAGCAGGTCTGCAAAACAGATCATGCTGCGATAAAGATCCTACTGAAAATGATCGGCGAGATATCCGTCCGGCGTTTTTAATTCTTTCGTGTCGTATGCATACTATGTTTACAAGCGACACAAACGCCCGAAAGATCAACTACCCTTCCCGGGAGGTCCAGGGTGACCGGTGCAACCATGACGACGCGACTGCCGGAGTGGCTGGAGCAGGAGATACGCGAAGATTTCCAGGATCGGGGGGAGGGCCCATCGGAAGGTCTGCGGCGGCTGATCGAGGAGTGGTGGGTCTACCGGAATCTTCCGCTGATCGAGTTCCGTGAAGGAGTGACGGGGCCCCGGCCGGCTCTGAAGGGGGGACCCGAGGTCTGGGAGGTCATCATGATCGGCAGGTCGTACGAGCGCGATCCCGACGGACTGCGAGCGTACTTCGGTGGTCTCTCTGAAGAGCAACTCCGCCAGGCGCATGCATATTACAAGCTCTTCCCCGAACCGGTTGACAGTCATCTCCGTGAGATCGATCGCCTGAACAGGTTGCACGAAGAAGGCAAGATCTGATGGCGGAGCGACCGGGCCTGTTTCTCGACGAGAACATCCCTGCGTCTGTCGCCAGGGGACTGCGTCAACGGGGAGAGGACGTTGTTCATGTGGAGGAAGCCGGCCTGAGAGGAGCATCCGACTATCTCCTCATACGTATCGCGGCATCTCAAGGCCGTATCTTTGTCACCCGCGATGTGGTGGACTTCATCCGGCTCACCGAACACTTCCGGATGATCGGAGAGGAGAACCGGGGTGTGTTGCTGGTATCCAGGGCTTTTCCCCCGGAAGCACCGGGTCAATTGATCGACGCCCTCGTGCAGTGGGTCGCCGGCGCGAGCAATCAGGAGGATCCTTTGCCCGGAGGCTTCGCCTGGCTGCCGGGGCCAACTTCACATGAGGGGAGAGAGGGATTCGTCCGAGAACCTATCCCCCGATACGTCCGCGCCCTCCAGCGTCTGGTGGGGGTATAACATCCTCATGCGATGGCCCGGCCACTACTCTGGTGGCGTCCAACGCCACCGTCGCACCATCACCTTCCGGCGATACGATTTCCTCATATTCGATGTCATGTACACTGAATGCACCAATTCTATCCCCATCACGAAAGGTGGCTGAACCCCATGTATATCTCAGCCTCAACTGTCTTGATTGCCGGAGCAGCTGCCCTCCTTCTCCTCGGCTGTTCCGGAACCGGAAACGGATCCGACCTCATCCGGCAGACAGGCCCCGACGGCGTGCTGGAGATCATCTACACGACCAGGGAGCCACTGCCCGCGCCGTGGACCCTGCATCAGGACCTGGTGATCGGGACGGAGTACGGTGACGAGAACTACATGCTGAGGTCTCCGGAGAGCTTCCTGGTCACCTCTGGCGGGCACATCGTGCTCTTTGACACCAGCCCGGTAGAACTGCGCATCTACGATTCTTCCGGCACTTTTGTCCGGGCTTTCGGCCAGCCGGGGGAGGGGCCGGGAGACCTGCCCCCGTGGATCCGGCTGAGCGAGGTGGGGGACGGCATCTTCGCCGGCTGGAGCTACGCGGGCGGGTTCAGGGTCCAGACATGGAGATTGTCGGGGGAAGTGCTCTCAGTGGACACCCAGCCTGTTGACTCCCCCCTGTCGCGAGGGTGGATCCAGTACTGGAACGGCCGAAGCTTGACTCTCCTGCTGAGTGAGATGGACAGTTCGCACCCCGACAGGTACATCACGGACTTCTTCATCGCCAGGAGCGACCTGGCAGGAAGCTCGGTGGATACCCTGATCCATTTCACGGCGATCCATCCGAAGCGC
>CAYSYY010000375.1:3573-4167 GCA_964435265.1 uncultured Gemmatimonadota bacterium | reverse complement strand
CCCCGTCATCAGTACCCGCGAGGCCGAGACCCAGCTGCTGGCCATGAACGGGCAGACGGTGGTGCTGGGGGGGCTGGTCGACCACCAGGTGGAGAAGTCGTACGGCGGGATCCCCATTCTGAAGGACATCCCCGTCCTCGGCCTCCTCTTCCGAACCACCAGGGAGCGGTACGTGAGCAGTGAGCTGTTCCTCTTCCTGACTCCCTATATCGTGGCGAGCGACGAAGACGCCGAACTGTTCCGCCAGCGCCTCGAGAGCCAGCAGGAATCGATCCCCCCGGATCTGCAGGAGCAGACCCTCACGCCGCCCCTGCCGCCGGTGATCCCGCCGGAAGCGCCGTTCGTTCCCGGCCCGGTCCCGCCGCCCCATCCGCCGGGTGGAGCTGCCCGGTGAACCTCCCCGATCTGGAAACGCTCGAGCCGTTTTCCACGGAGTTGAGCGACGAGTACCTGGAGCAACACGGTGTGCTCCCGCTGGGGATCGAGGATGGCCGGCTGCTGGTGGCGACCTGGCATGACAAAGTGGATCCCCAGGCGCTCGATGACCTGCAGCTTCTCAGCGCTGCACCGGTTCAGCTGGTGCTCATGCCCGAG
>CAYSYY010000375.1:0-3563 GCA_964435265.1 uncultured Gemmatimonadota bacterium | reverse complement strand
CGAGGCCGAGTTGCGCCGGGCGATCCGGCGTATCTACGCGCCCAATTCACTGACCGCCGAGAACCTGATCGCCCACCTCTCCGAGGAATCCGTCCGCGGCGAGGGCGTGATGGACAGCGCTCTGGACGATCTGGTGGCGCTCGCCAACGAGGCACCGGTCGTGAAACTGGTCAACCTGCTGCTCCTGGAAGCACTCGAGGCGCGGGCCTCGGATGTTCACCTGGAGTCGTACGTCGGGGGGCTCAGGGTCCGCTACCGGATCGACGGGGTCCTCCAGGAAGCCCCCGTGCCGCCGCCCCGGCTGTCGGCGGCGGTGGTGAGCCGGCTCAAGATCATGGCGGAACTGGACATCGCCGAGCGACGGGTGCCGCAGGACGGGCGCATCCGATTGAATATGCGCGACCGTCAGGTGGATGTGCGTGTTTCGACCCTGCCGACGTTGCACGGCGAGAGCGTGGTGCTGCGCCTCCTGGACAAGGAGCAGGGCCGGATCTCGCTGCACGAGCTTGGGATGTCGGACGAGACCCGCCGGCGCTTCGAGGAGGTCATCACCCGACCTCATGGAATAGTGCTCTCGACCGGGCCCACCGGTTCGGGCAAAACCACCACCCTCTATGCGGTCGTGGAGCGGATCCGGCCCGGCCGCGAGAAGATCGTGACGGTGGAGGATCCGATCGAGTACGAGCTGCCGGGAGTGCCCCAGGTGCCGGTCAACCCGAAGGTGGGGCTCACCTTCGCCACCGCCCTGCGGTCGATCCTCCGGCAGGATCCGGACGTGATGCTGGTGGGGGAGATCCGCGACCGTGACACGGCCGACATTGCGACCCACGCGGCCCTGACCGGGCATCTGGTGCTCTCGACCCTGCACACCAACGACGCGGTCACCGCTCTCATCCGCCTGATCGACATCGGGATCGAGCCGTACCTGGTAGCCAGCACGGTGGAAGCGGTGCTGGCGCAGCGACTGGTTCGCAAGATCTGCACTAACTGCTCGGCTCCAGCCGGATTGAGCTTCGAGGAAAGGGTTGCTCTGGGCATCGCAGAGGGGGGAGATCTGCCGGCACGGCGTGGCGCGGGATGTGCCGATTGTCGGGGTACCGGTTATCGCGGGCGCACCGGAATCTATGAACTGATGGTGATGGACGACGAGATGCGCACCGTCCTGAGCCGCGACGCGAGCGCGGTGCAATTGAGCCGGTTGGCCTGCCAGAAGGGTATGAAACTGCTCCACGAAGATGGTCTTCGCCAGGTTCGCGAGGGGATCACAACCGCGGCGGAGGTCCTGCGCGTCGCCAGCGCCTGAATCCCCGTCTGTTATTGAAGGCGGCACCCGGCCCGCGGCTCATGCGGCTTCTTATTGTATCTGTGAAGGTCAGTCGCCGATTTATTCCGAACGGCGCTTCGACCTGCTTCCCGAATTCGAGAACCATGAAGGAATCCGGGATGAGGATGGGCCGGGGCTGTTCGCTCGTGGGGGCCGGAGTCGGGCCGTACTCCGCTGTCACGACGAAAACATGGTGGGTCTCAAGATCGAGCTCCATGGTCCGGGCTCCGCGCGCTGTCGGTATGGTTTCGAGGACAGTGTACCTGTCAACGGAGTCCTGCCTTATGACCGTAAGGGTTCCTTCGCCGTTCGAAGCGAAGATGAGGCCCGTTCCCGGATCGAATCGGACGGCGTCCGGACCGTTCCCGATCGGTACGGTGGCAACGACCCTTCCAACTGCGTAGTCCGAAACGACCATAACCATGTCGCAGACACTGAAGAGACGCTCGGTCTTCAGGTCGATGGCCATTCCGCTCGGTCCCTCACCGGGCGCGATCGACCACCTCGTCTCGACCTGAAGAGTCGTGGCACTGAAAGCCACCACCTCGCTCTCGTCCTCGTTGTTGACGAAAATGGTGCCCTGGCCGTCGGTTCTGGCGAATTCGGGTTTCCCGCCGATATCGATGGTTCCCACAACCGTGTTCGTAGCCGCATCGATGGCCGTTGCGTTGGCGGTCCGGCCGTTGAACGTGAATACCCGGTCCGAGAACGAATCGTACATGATGCAGTCCGGCATCTGTCCCGTCGACGGGACCTGTTCGAGGATCTCGTGCGTCTCTAGGTCGAATACGGACACGCTGTTTCCCCGGCTGTTGGAGAGGTAACCGCGGTTTCTCTCCGGGGCGAAGGCCACTCCGTGGACACCCTCGAGACCTGTAATGGGATCCATCTTGACGCCGGTATCGACATTCAATACCTCGACGGCGTTTCCATGGGTCACGTACAGGAGGCGGGTAGAGGCGTCCAGAGCCATGTAATCCCAGCCGCCCTCACCGCCGAGCACGTGCTTCTTGAGGAGGTGATACCCGGACGGATTCTGCTCTTGTGCGGCTGCGAATCCCGGGATGGTCAGCACCAGAAGAACGACCAGACAGACTCGACATTCTTTCACAGGTGAAACTCCCTTTCTGTCACCGCGCCGCGTTCCGCCGGCCCGGAATAACCCGGCAGGGGAAGCAGGCACCGGCCTGATGATATCCGTCAAGGTGGATTCCTTCTCCTGTCTCGGAACCCTGATGCTGTTGGATGTTCTTCGACACTATTGGCAGGAGTGTACTCTTGATACTTCGAATCAGAAAAAAAGCCCGCTCTCCATGTACAGTATCTCTTTCCAGATCCCCAGGATTCAGACGTGGATCGCCCAGGTCGAGGCGATACATGATCTGGTTGTAATCATATCGGGATATCAATTTAAATGTGACGGTAATCAGTCAACTACGCTCCCAGATAATTGACCTGCTCACGGAAGCACCGGCAGGCCGGGAAAGAGCAGGGGGGAGCCGGTGATCCCGGAAACGGCGACAACAGCGAAATTCAGTTTCCTCACACACCGGGCAGTGGGTGTCGTGGGATCAACCCACGGAGGAATTCATCGCAGGGAATGATCTGAATTCCTTTCCGGGTGAGCCGTTCCGAGCCGCGGTAGAGCAGAAGCGGGACACACTCCGGGTAATCGGAACGGAAAGCCATGAGAGCTCTGAGGTGGGTCGAGTGGATCATGCGGGTATTCTTCACTTCGACAGCGATCAGACCATCCTCGCCATAGAGAACGAAATCGATCTCCGTACCGGCCGGTGTTCTCCAGAAATGAACAGTGTTCCTGTCCCCGCTGTACTGATTCCAAGCGATCAGATGTTGCAGGACAAGCCCTTCGAGGGCCGCTCCCTCGATCTCTTCGGACCGGTCAAAGGGCCCGGCAGGACGCAGTGATCTGAAGACACCGGCATCGAACAGATAGAATTTCGGGTGGGCTGTGATCCGTCTTTGCGCTTGGCGGGTGAAAACGGGAATCCGGAAGGCCAGCAGGAGGTCTTCCAGGATCGAGACATACCCCTCGACAGTCTTGCGAACGACCTCACACTCGCGAGCGACATTCGAGATGTTCAGGACGGAGGAGTGCGAAAAACTGACGGCTTCCAGGAAACGCGCGAAGTCTCCGATCTTCCGGACCAGACCCTCTGCCCGGACCTCTTCCTCGAGGTAAAGCATGACGTAACCCCTGATCGTCTCTTCGGGATTC
>CAYSYY010000374.1:0-4174 GCA_964435265.1 uncultured Gemmatimonadota bacterium | reverse complement strand
TATTCCTGATTAAAAGTTATATCGAAACTACCTGTATAAATGCCCGGCAGCGCTGTGCCCGGTATGTGAATGGTGCCGCCTACGCGCAAAGGTGTAATAAAGCTGCAATCGCTATTGGTCGTAAAGCTGGCGCCATTAATCCCTTTTTCTGTAGGGCCAATATCGAGTGTCAGCGATCCTCCGTTGCTGCCGTTTAAGATAGTGGTAGCTGAAAAAGTGATAATAACATTCCGGCCCTGACAAAGCTTTATTTCAAAAATGGCAGGTTGAGCAGTGGGCACCATAGATAAAAGTACAATATCACCCGTTGATGTTCTGCTGCCATCATATCCCACGGTAACGGTTCCACCAACCCCCCCGGTCACACACAGTGTGCCAAAGTGAATGGCCTGCGTGGCTGTAACGGTTAATGATCGTAATGGTAAGTCGGGTTGAGCGTATATTACATTAACACAAGTAATTAAAACTGTTGTGAAATATAACAATTTTAAAAAACTATTATTTGTATTAAAAGTTTTCATTACTTATTATCGTCATTCATCTCTGCTCTTTTGTCCTTATCCTTTCATCTTTCCTTGATTTCAATCTCTCCCTCCGCATAAACAACCCGTTTTGTTTCGCCGTTGCTGACATATTGTACTTTCAATTTTCCGTTTGTTAAGGGCTTATCGGGAGTATTGTTTAGTTTCACCACCATATTTCGTTTGTTTATATTCGTATATACACCCACACCCTTTACCGTGCCAATTTCATAAGGCTTGCCTTGCTCAGGTATATAAATAATTATTATATCACCGTATATCGAGATATTGCCTGTTCTGTTTATGGTGAGATAAAGGTTTTGTGTTGTCTCATTTTGGATGTCCAGTTTTAAATTGCTCAATGTAGCACTTACATTAACGGCGCCTGAATGAATGATAATTGGAATACTTAAACCGTATACAGGAATCAATTGAACGCTTATCAGCGTTGTGTTATTGGCAGAATCCCTCATACCCAGTTGGTTGCTGTTTTTTTCTGCTCTGAAATATAAATGCGAGCGGTATTCGCCGGCCGGCATAGCTGTTTTACGCCTGTATTGCAACATGATTACCTGTGGTTCTCCCGGAGCCAGCGTTACCTTACGTGGAAATATCCGCAGAAGGGGATCGGCAAACATTTGCCCGGAATCCGGCTTCTCAATAATTACAAAACTTCCATCTTCTTTCATGTTGTATTGGATAAAAGAAACTGAATAGGTGGCTGTATCTTTTCCCAAGTTTACTATATTGAGTGTTTCTTTTTGCTTATTGCCCTCAAACACTATGCGCTTTGGCGTTATGAGCAAATCGCCCTGAGCCATTGAACGCAAGCTTAAACCTAAAAAAGAAATGAGAAGTATCAATAATATTCTTAGCATGGTGTTGTTTTTTATTACTTGTTTTTGAGACGGAAACAAACCTCTTGTTTTTAAAAGGAAAAGGGAAAGTCCAGGTGTTGAACCTTCCCAACTATCAGAAAATAATATTTAGTTATAAGCTACAGTTACATCGAAAGGTCCTGCATAAATTCCTTCAGTCTGACCTGCTGGCACTGTTAACGTACCTCCAACTGTAAAACTATCATCTCCTGATCCATCAAGAGTACTGATAACTGCATCAGCGCCTGCCCCATTGAAACGGGCAAGCAAAGTGCCAATGGTCATGGTTGCTGTTCCTACAACTGTTTCAGTTACTGTAATTGTAGCAGGCAATGTGAGTGCATAAGTAGTACTTGCCATACCAGTAACGTCATAGGCTGCATTTGTAGCCACAGGAGTTTGTGCGGAAAGGTTCACCCCGCCGGTTTGTGTGCGTACTCCATCAGTAGCAAGCACACAGGTACCGGGTGTTCCCACCAAAACAGACATAACACCGAAATGCAAAGCTGCAGTTTCTGTAATGCCAATTGGTGTAATAATCACAGCACCTGCTGCGGTGTTTTCCGTAGCCTGAGCCATAATTTTGGTTGTAAAACCTGCCATCATAAAGATAGCTAAGAATAAATAAATTAAATTTTTCATTTTTATTTGTATTAAATTGATTTGTATTAAATAATATTTGATGCGAATTAAGGATTATACCGTCTTTGTGAAAATCTGTGTTTTTCCTGGTGATTCTCAGTGAAATAAAAATGAATTGCACAGAGTTTCACAGAGAATGTTCCGATAAAAACAGAGTTATATTTCCAACTCTTGATTCGCGTATTAATAAAATTCTTATTTGTTCGTTGATACATATTAAACATTGTTTACCATTATCTTATAACCATAAACAAAGCAAGCGGCTATGCAACCTCACTCCGGTTTTTTTTTACGTTTTTTTCATTTTTTTTGATTTTTAAGTAAACAATACTTCTTTTTGTCTTTATAATAAAATATGAATAAATCAGATATTTATCATTTTAGCCCTATCCTTCACCATTGCTGCTGACATCAGAAATGTTTTATCAAAATCGTCAAGTTTGGAAGAAAGCATCAGCACCGGATTGAAATGCCAAATTTTAGTTATAATCTAACCCTATTAACCTGTCACGAATCAGTTTGGAATCATCTACAATCAGTATTTTCATTATTCACATTTTTACATTTGTCTCCCAATTTACTTTGTTAAAGTTAAAGTGGTTACTACTAAAATACTATAGGACAAAAGCTGATTTGTTTGTAGGTGTTTACCTTACAAAAACAAGGATGAACTCAGGTAAAAGCGATTTTTAATTAATACCTGTTCAGGTATTTGTAACGCCGGACATTGTCACCCAATTTTATGGCCAGCATAATTTCATGGGAGCCGAAAGAATTATTTAACAATCCGCCGGGACTATAATCATACGCATAACCAAAATAAAATTTGTTAATGCTTAAACCGGTTGAGCCTATAAAAGTCAACCCTGATCTATAACCCAAACCAATCCAAAACTTGCCGTTATAAATATATTTTATGGATACATCAATCTGAAAATTTAATTGCTGGGATGTTTTAAGGTAAAACGAAGACTCTATCACATCTTTTGTGTTCAGGTTGTATTTATATCCCCCGACAAGGTAATACTGCCTGTAAATAAGAAAATTGTCGCTTTCATAAGCGCCAAAATGAACAGATGCCTGCAACAATTGCAAGACTGAGAGCCCGACATATTTATTTTGATCGGAGTAATAAATTCCAATATTGGCATCAGGGATGTACAATGAGATTTTACTGTTATATATAGGATCATCCAAATCATATACGAAGTTCAAATTGTCTGCATTTATTTTATATTTCAGAAATCCAAGCGACAAACCCATAGAAAGTTGTGATTGATTGTTTAAAAAAACATGATAAGCATAGGTAAATTGTACCCCGGTTTGATCAATCTGTCCGGCGTTAAAATTGTAAACATTAAGGCCTAATCCTACCCGTCCGCTGTAAAAAAGATTTTTGTTTCTTCGTTTCACGGATGCTTTATCAAACATATGGCTTCGTTTCATAATTCTGGTTTGCACACTTGCTGAAGATATCCTTGGAGCGCCCTCAATACCAAGCCATTGATTCCTGTTTGTAAGCATAATTGTGGTAAATCCTTCAGCACCGGCTGCAGCCGGATTCAACACAAATGGGCTAAATGTGTATTGACTGTAAAGAGGTATTTGTTGTGCATCAATTTTGATGAGCGGGCATAAAAGCATACCCCATCCTATGATAAAGAGGATATATTTTTTACATTTTATGTTTGCATTTGCGCTGGTATCCATTTTTTTTGGTATCCTTATTTTGGTATACGAATAGTGAACTTATCTGATCAGCGTGATGCTCCCAACGATTTCTTTCGAACCATCGTTCAGATTAATTACATAATAATAGGCATTCATGGGCAGTTTCTTTCCATTCGAAGTACCATCCCATGGTTGGGGATATCCCTGATCAGATTGAAAAACCAGGATTCCCCAGGAGTCATATATTTTTACAGAGATGTTCGGATAATTCTCAAAACCTTTAATGAGCCAATAGTCGTTATGGTTATCCCCGTTAGGTGTAAAGGCATTCGGGATAATTAAATTGAAATGCTCAGTACAACTTAAAATCTGAATCGTATCGGTTCCGACACAACCGTTTGGATCGATCACTCTGACCCATATTTGACCGTCACCTTCCCGCGCAATTATCGTTTGTGTAAT
>CAYSYY010000373.1:0-4183 GCA_964435265.1 uncultured Gemmatimonadota bacterium | reverse complement strand
GCAAGGTGGCCAACCTGGTGATGCTGGGCGCCTACCTCGGCTACACCGGCATGTTCGCCGAAGAGGATGTCTTCGAAGCCCTCGAGGCGGTCATTAAGTACAAGGACCTGCTCGAGCTCGACCGCCGGGCGGTCACCCGCGGGTATGAGTTCATCCGGGAGCAGAAGTAGGGACGGATACAGCACCGGTTTACAGCCGCGGGCTTTCCTGCCGCCCGCATATCGAACGGGGGCCGCTCGGCCCCCGTTTTTCAAGCGATCTCCCTTACCGCGGCTATTCCACCCGCAGGGCGTTGACCGGATCGACCGCCGAGGCCCGCCGGGCGGGCGTGAGGGTGGCAGCGACGGCTACCAGCAGGAAGAGGATAGCCACCCCGGCGTAGGTGACGGGATCCAGCGGCGTGATCCCGAAGAGCAGTGAGCGCAGCAGCCCCGTGAACGGGACGGCAACTATGAGCCCCAGGACCGTCCCCGTGATCACCAGCTTCAGACCGTCCCGGAGGATGAGCCACAGCACCTGCGAGCGCCGGGCGCCCACGCTCATGCGGATACCCACCTCGCGGGTCCGCCGGGAGACATCGTAGGCGATGATCCCGTAAAGGCCGGTCGTGCCCAGGATCAGGGAGAGCAGTCCGAGACCCGCCAGCAGGCCGGCCAGCGCCCGCGGCAGGAAGAGCATGAGCTGCAGGTGCTCGGGCACGGTCATCAGATCGAAGATCGGCAGGTGGGGATCGAGTTCGCGGATGAAGGCGCGTACCGTCGGGACCAGGTCACGGGCCTCGCCGGCGGTTCGGGCCACCGCGTACATCATGCCGGAGAACCGCTGGGCGTAGGGGAAGTAGACATAGGGTCGGGGATCCTCGCCCAGGGCGCGGTACTTGCCGTCGGCGGTCACGCCCACGATGGTGAAGATATCATCGGTCGCGCCGCCGTCGCGCAGCTGCCGGCCGACGGCATCGTCACCGGGCCAGTATCGCTCGGCGAAGGTCCGGTTGACCATCACCACCGGCTGCGACTGCTCCGTATCGGAGGCCTCGAATCCCCGCCCGGCGAGGATCGGTACCCCGAGGGTGCGGAAATACTCCGGGCCGACCACGGCGTAGTCGGTGTCGATGCCCTCGGGATCGACCCCGGTCAGCTCGGTCTCGGGGTAGATCTCCCGGGTCTGGATCATGGCTCCCAGCGGGAGCCGATCGGTCAGGGCGACCGATTCCACCCCCGGCAGGGTCGACATCCGGGCGGTGAGATCGGTCATGAAGGCGCGCCCCTGCTCGACGGTGTACCCCATGTCGTAGGTTTCGATCAGGGCGATGACACCTTGGCGGAGGGTGAAGCCGGTCTCGACCGAACTGGCCCGGCCGAGGCTGCGCAGGAACAGCCCGGTGCAGACGAGCAGCAGCGCCGAGACCGTGACCTGGACGACGACCAGGCCGTTCCGCAGGCCGAAACGGCGCAGGCGGCCGCCCCCGGCGTGGGCGTTCCGGATGGCGTCCATGAGCTGGTGCCCGGTGGTCTTGAAGGCCGGCAGCAGTCCGAAGACGACGCCGGTTACCAGGGAAAGGGCGAAGGTGAAGAGGAGTACCCGGGCATCGATACCCAGGTCGAGGTTGATGGGGATCGGTATCGGCGGCTGCAGGGCGACCAGCAGGTGGATGAGCCAGGCGGCGAAGAGCAGTCCGACCGCGCCCCCGATGAGTGCCAGCACCGTACTCTCGGTCACCAGCTGGCGGATTAGGCGGCTGCGCGGGGCGCCCAGGGCGAGCCGCACCCCGATCTCCCGGCGCCGGGCGGTGGCCCGGGCCAGGAGCATGCCGGCCAGGTTGACGCAGGCGATCAGCAGTACCAGGCCGATCATGCCCATCAGCAGCCAGGTGAAGCCCTTGATGAGCCGGTCGAGCTGGGGGTGCAGGCTCACCTGCCGGGTCGGCACGAGAATGAAGGAACGGTCCTCGTTGGTATCGACGTACTCTGACGCCAGCCGGGCGCCGATCACTTCAACCGCGGCCTGGGCCTGTTCGACCGTCACTCCCTCTCGCAGGCGGCCCTTCATCCAGAGCGAACGCGAACCGCGGGAGTCGAGAGTGTTCGATCCGGGGTGGATGAGTTTGTCCAGGGTGATCGGGTGCCAGTAGTCGGCGGTCAGCGGGTACATCCCCCGGAACTTTTTCGGGGCGACCCCGATGATGGTGAAGTCGTGCCCGTTGAGGCGCAGCGGGCGGCCGATCACTCCCGGATCGCCGCCGAAACGGTTCTGCCAGAAGGTGTGCCCGATCACCACCACGGGCGCGGAGTCGGGATTGCCGTCCTCGGCCTCAATGAAGGTCCGGCCCACCTGCGCCTCGACCCCCAGCGCCTCGAAGTAATTCGGAGTCACCTCCTCGCCGAAAAGGTACTCGCTCCCGGTCTCGTTCTCGAGCACCAGAACGGCCACGTTGTAGAGGATCACGTCGGTGAAGACGGCCCCGCTCTGGGCCCGCAGATCGGCGAAGTCGGGATAGGCGCTGACGGAGTACTCCATGCCCATTTCAGCGTCCTCGTCCGCATCCCGGGTGTAGATCTCGACCAGTTCATCGGGCGCGGAGACGGGAAGCCGCTTGAGAAAGATCGAACTATACAGGCTGTAGATCGCCGCATTGGCGCCGATCCCCAGGGCGAGCGAGAGGACCGCGACGGCGGCGAATCCGGGATTGGCGCGCAGGGTGCGCAGGGCGTACCGCAGGTCGTAGAACAGGGTATCCATCGGTCGGACGGTCCTTTCAGGTCTCTCCGCCTGACCCGAAGGCCCCCCACGACGGCGGATACACCGGACGGTGAACGACACGACACGGCAGTGCCGTCCAGGGCAGTGCTGTCATGAAGTGATACGGTGACCAGGTATCGTGGGTTCCATACTAGTATAATTTCTACTATAGTGAAGGAGCTACAGGCTCAGTCCCGGGGAGATTTCTCCCCGCACGGGAACGGAGGAAAGGGGCGTGAAGGAAACGGAACGGATCTATTTCCTGGGACGGGTAGTCCTCTACCTCTTCCTGGTCATCTGGGGGCTCCGCTTCATCGCCGGGCATCCCAACGCTCCGGTCGTGCTCTACTCCTTCATGCACAACGTCAATCTCCCGATCCATGAAGCCGGGCACGTCGTCTTCGGCCCGTTTGGCTGGTTCATCGGCGTGCTCGGCGGTTCGCTGATGCAGCTCCTGGTCCCCCTCGCCTTCGTTCTCGCTTTCCTGCTGAAGTACCGCAACCTCTATGCCGCCTCGGTCACCCTCTGGTGGCTGGCCCAGAACTTCATGGACATCGCCCCCTATATCGACGATGCCCGGGCCCAGCGGCTCATCCTGCTCGGGGGGATCACGGGGCGCGACGCCCCCGGCTACCACGACTGGAACAACATCCTGGGGCACCTGGGCTGGCTGGAACACGATCACCTGATCGCTCAGATCAGCTACGATATCGGGCGTTTCCTGATGGTGGTGATGATCGTCTTCGGCGCCTGGGTCCTGATCACGCAGTTCCGGGCGCTGCACGCTGAACCGGAGGCGACGCCTGAGGTGGACCAGCCCCTCATCGGGAGCGAAGCCGCCCATGAGGAGGGGGAGGGGGGAACCGGGTTGCCGGGGGGCGAAGACTAGTTATTCTGCCTGCCGGTTGCAGGACAGCGTCATATCTGATGCGGCTCGTCCGAATTGACGCCCTCGCCCGAGTTTGGTTTCAAAGGGCGGATTCCGTGCGCTACACTCTGCTCCGCCATGATCGGAAGCCGGATCGGAAGATATCGGATCGTTGAGAAACTCGGCGAAGGCGGGATGGGCGCCGTCTGGAAGGCCGAAGATACGACCCTGGGCCGCACGGTAGCCCTCAAATCCCTCTCCCCCCATCTGATCGACAATGATGAAGCCCGGGAGCGGTTCATCCGCGAGGCGCAGGCGGCCTCGGCGCTCAACCACCCCCATATCACGACCGTCCATGATCTCCTCGAATCCGACGACCGGCACTTCATCTGCATGGAGTGGGTCGACGGGACGACCCTGCGCGATCTCGTGGCGGCGGGGGCTCTTCCGGTCGTTCAGACCGTCGAGATCATCTCCCAGGCCGCCGAGGCCCTGGAGGCGGCCCACGAGCAGGGTGTTCTGCACCGGGACATCAAGAGCGCCAACATCATGCTCACGAAGAAGGGCGTGGCGAAG
>CAYSYY010000372.1:0-4183 GCA_964435265.1 uncultured Gemmatimonadota bacterium | reverse complement strand
CTATTTGTCTATCATTTAATTTCCAAAAAGCGGCCGGAAGATCCGTTTGGAATTTTCCAGAGGATGCCATTTTATATGCATTTCTTAATTGAACTAAAACTCCATTAGTAAAATATTCTAACCAAAGAGTTAAGTTTTGATTTTTTTTAACACTTTCAATAGCTGCTTTTAAAGCATATAGATCTCTCCTTAAATATTCGTCTAAGACCAAGAACCCTCGAAAATCATATCCATGCTTATAGAGGAACAAGTAGGGGATTAGCCTTGCCACAGAGCCATTACCATCAGCAAAAGCATCAATGTCGATTATTGATATTTGGGCAATTCCTGCTTGAATTAAAGGGCTTTCCTTGCCTGTTTGTAGGTAGTCTAGGAAAAGATTTAGTTTCTTTTGATTAGCGCTAAGCCTGGGACTTGGTCCTAAGGTTGGTTTACAGGCAAGATCATACATTTTTTTAACAGTTGTTAAAGTTACTGGTTTAGAGGAAACCAACCATTTTTCTTTAATGAAGTTTTGTGCTTTTTGATAGTTAACGATCTCTTTTTGCTCTGGGGCTAGCCTCTTTTTGCTTTGTTTAGAAAGAAGTTTTATCATTTCAGCCTTACTAAGAGTATTGCCTGCTAAAACTAAAGACCAATAAATTCTTTGCAAGGAAGCTTCCCATTTAAGCCTTAACTCTGTTTTTGGAGGAATAGGGAGAAGTAAAATTTGGCGCCTTAATGCTTCAATTTTTTCTAAATTGCTCTTTATATTTGAAGATAAATTGTAAGCCAAAATTGCCATGCAAGAAAAATTTATCATAATCACGTCATCTTGTCAATTCACAGAAAGTTTAAGAGATTTGAGGCTAAAATAGCAAAAAGTGATAAGATTATGATAAGAATAAACAAGAGAGAAAATACCCCTTGACAATATATTATTAATTAAGGAATACTGGATATAGCCGGATTTTCACGGAAAATCCTGCCCGCAAATTTATATTTGGTTTTCTTGCTTGGAAATCCGGCTAAAGTATTTAGAAAGGGGGTGATAAACTGCATGTTCAGCAATATAGGAGCACCAGAGCTAGGTGTATTAGCTGTGGTGCTATTCGTTCTCACTGGTGGAAAAAAGCTACCAGAGCTTGCCAAAGGAGTAGGAGAGTCTATCTCTGAACTCCGAAAGGTAGCAAAAGAGGAAGTGTAGGTTAATTATGGTAACTGCCCAAATCATTCAAAAGAAAGCATTTGTGGCAATTACTGTCTCAATCCTTGCTGGGGCTCTAGTATTTACCCCGAATGCTTGGGCCTCAGCAGGAAGTCCTCAGGAATGTACAAAAGACAGTAGTTGCACCGTAGGAGAGTTTCTTTATGATGACTCCTATGTCCCCATTACGACAGCTACTTGTACAATTACAAGTCGCTACCCCGATGGTTCACTTCATTTAAATGGACAATCAATGACAAGTGCCGCAGATGGGTGGTACTATCATACTTTTACAGCCCCCTCAACCACCGGTCATTACAGGGCTCAGGTTTGCTGTACTGCAGGGACTGATTATTTGTGCCTAGATAAAAGCTTTGAAGTTAAAGAAACATCAAGCGCCCCCTCTACTGGTGATATTGCCTCAGCTGTTTGGGGATATTCAAGTAGAAGTCTTTCAAGCTTTGGCGATCTAGTTTCAAATATTTGGTCAAACGCCTCCCGATCATTAACTAGTCTTTATACCGGAGACGCAGCTAAGATTGATATTTCAGGCATAGAATCAACTGTTAATGAAAATAGGCTTTTACTGGAGCAGTTGGTTAATCAGCCAATCATTCAGAATTTCATTGAAGAAGGGGAAACTCCCAGTCTTAGCGAAAAACTTGATCAAACAAAGTCTGTTTCCAATACACTATATGTAAATAATCAATATCTAAGGAGTAAATCCAGTTTATTAATCTCAAAATGGTCCAAAATGAATGAGAGAGAGCTTCTCTCAAATGTCATGGAAATCTCAGCCCTTTTAGGGGATGAGAGTGATTCAGATAGTAAAGATACTATTTTTGGACAAATAAATTGGTTGAAGGAAGCTTGGGGATGGAAAGAAGTAGAAGGTGTTTATAATCAAGCCGTTGCCTTAAGTGATATTCTTTCGACCACTCAATACAGACTAGGTTCATATGGTAAATCAACCTTTGCCTATAATGAAGCCAAAACTCTTTTATCTGGTATTAACAAACTTGAAACCTTAGTTGGTGATGCCTCAGATAGTGCTAGACAGACAACATTATTCGGCAAACTTAAAGAAGTTAAAGATTTAGCTGATATTTTTGAAACCAGGAAAAATGATATTGATGCTCTTTTGACAAATTGGGATTCGACTAAAGACAGAAATTCTAAAATAAATACCTTATCTAATAAAGTAATTGCTATTAATAAGTTACCTAGAGCCGATAAAGTCTTGGGAGTTTCTTCTTATAAAAATACAGATGATGAGAAGGGTCTCAAGAATAAATTACTGGGATTAAAAGGATTAATTCAGGCCAATGAGATGTTTTTGGCCAAGAAAGCAGGTTCCGCCATTGCCAATACCTGGCTCGAATTGGGGAGTATTGTTTTTAAATCATTAATTACCAATCCATCTTCATTAATCAGTCAGACCGTACCTCTTAAGTATTATCTTCCTCCTGAGATAAAAGAAGAGAATATTATTAAGACTGATGATGATCTTGAGGTTAAATATGATACTGAGAAAGATCAATATTACGTTGAAGGTGAATTTACTTTAGGAGTTGGACAAACAAGAACAGTTTCCATTGAAGTAGAAGATATTTGGGTCATTACTCAGGATGAAGTCGATAGCATGAGGAAGCAAGCAGAAGAGCTTTCTCGCCCTCTTGAGAAAACTTCTTACTTTGCCCAAGGAGTCACTCTTAAAAGTGATATTGATGTTTCTCTGGATAAAATAATTGAGCTTCAGAAATCAGCCACGACGCCGGAAGCCAAGATCAGGGCCTATCGAGAAGCCCAAATTGAGATGGATGCTGTTAAAACCAAGATGGATAACTTGCAAGAATTAACCACTCAGGCTGGTTCAATCGGTACTCTCTTCGGCTTTGTTGGCAGCACTCAAACCTTAGCTGTTTGGGGAATGATTATTATTATTACTGGCGGATTTGTCTTCCTAGCTGTCTACATGAAGACTTTGAGAAAGCAAGAGATGGCCAAAGGCAAAAAGAAAGGTAAATCTGTCAAAAAGAGTAAAGAAAGCGGTAAAGCCACTAATGGTGAACTCAGAAGGCCTGCTAGAAGGCAAGTGGCCATTAGACTAGCTACTTTGTTTATTCTCTTTGGTGCAGGCATAGCCGCCCTCTCTGCCTTTATTACTAGCAAAGTTGTTCTCTCTAGAATTGCTTCTCAACCAGTAGCAGTGGAAGTTGACTATGGCGAAGGAGCAGTTTTAGGAGAACAAGAAAAAGTAGAGGAAGATGTTCCAGAAGAACCACAAGAAGATGCTATTGGGGGAGAGGATATTGTCAAAGTTGAAGTTCCTCCCGGATCCTCTGTTAACATCAGAGAAGAACCTTCCCCAACAGCTTCTGTGATTACTCGCTTCAAAACAACCCAGGAAGTTATCAGAATAGGGGAGGAAGTTGATTGGACAAACATTGCCTTTGCCAACGAAGAAGAAGGTGGCTATACAGAAGGCTGGGTCTATTCAGAGTTTATTATTGAAGGGGCCCCTTACCAGGAGGGCCTGGAAGACGATTACTTCGATTATGAGCTTAAGAATGAAAAAATATCCATAGGGGGTAGTGTTCTGATTGAAGATACGCCCACAGGTTGGCTAAGAGTCAGAGAAACTCCAGGAGGAGTTGAAATTGCTAAAGTTGATCCAGGAGAAATATTTGTCTTAATGGATGAAACAACTGATTGGTTTCAAATTGAACTTTCTGATGGGACTCTTGGTTGGGTGTCCAAGACATATGCATCACTTGAGTAAATAAATTTCACCATATTTAATACTTTCTAATTATCAATTCCTGATTCATAATAAATTTTATGAGCCGGGATGAAATAAGAGAAATAGCTAAAATTGTCGGGGATGACAAAAGCTATTCTCATTTTGTTAAAAGGATTAATAAAGAATTTGAAGCAAGTGATGAAGAAAGAAACTCCAAAGTGTATGTCCTCTTTGAAGAAAATGAAAAAGGAGAA
>CAYSYY010000371.1:0-4190 GCA_964435265.1 uncultured Gemmatimonadota bacterium | reverse complement strand
GATCCGATCGCCGCCGCCCGCGCCGACGCCCGCCCGGATCGGATCGGGGACCGCAGAGGTGAACGGACCATGGAGCTGGGAACGAATACCTCGATCGAACTGAACAACAGCGTGCCGATCCCGCGGCTCGGGCTGGGCTGCTATCAGCTCCCGGCGGGAGGGCCGACCCTGCATGCCGTGGACTACGCCCTGGAGGTGGGCTACCGCCATATCGATACGGCCCGCATGTACGGCAACGAGGAGGCGGTGGGGGAGGCGGTGAACCAGAGCTGGGTCCCGCGCGAGGAGATCTTCGTGACCACCAAGCTGTGGAACGACGACCACGGCTACGATGCCGCCATCGCGGCCTGCCGTGCCAGCCTCGCCGCGCTGGGTTTAGAGTATGCGGACCTCTACCTCATCCACTGGCCGGTCGAAGGCAGGCGCGCCGATTCGTGGCGGGCCCTGGAGACCCTGCACGATGAGGGCCTCTGCCGCGCCATCGGAGTCAGCAACTACATGATCCCCCACCTGGAGGAGCTGCTGGGCACCTGCCGGATCAGACCGGCCGTGAACCAGGTCGAGTGCAGTCCCTTCCTGGTCCTCGACGACCTGCGATCCCTTTGCCGGAGCGAGGGGATCGTGCTGGAGGCCTACAGCCCGTTGACCAAGGGGCAGCGGCTCGGCGACGCGCACCTGGGCGAGATCGCCCGGGCCTGCGGCCGCACCCCGGCCCAGGTCCTCATCCGCTGGGCCCTGCAGCACGATCTGGTGGTGATCCCCAGGGCGGCGCGTCCCGATCACATCCTGGAGAACTTCGATGTCTGGGACTTCGACCTGACGCCGGAACAGATGCAGCGGCTCGACGCCCTCGACGAGGGCTACCGGACGAGCTGGGATCCCACCACCCAGGAGTAGGGACACAAACCCCCGGATCGCTGTATCCGGGGGCGGCGCAGGCACTGTTGTGAAGGGAGAACCCACCATGGAAATCGGCGTCCCCCGAGAAACCGACCGGCACGAGCACCGGGTCGGGCTCACTCCGCTGGCCGTTTCACGTCTCACGGAAAAGGGGTTCACCCTCTGGGTGGAGCGCGATGCGGGCCTCGATGCCCGCTTCACCGACCGCGATTACGAGGCGGCGGGTGCGAAGATCGTCTACGACCCCGAGGAAGTCTACCGCCGGGCCGAAGTGGTCTGCAGGGTAGGCTCGATCGCCAAGGAGAACCTCGATCTGATCAAACGGGGCTCGGTCATCTGCGGTTTCCACCACCTCGCGGTCTATCCGAAGGAGAAGGTGAAGCGGCTCATGGAGCTCGAGGTCACCCTCATCGGCTACGAGCTCATCCGGGACGCCGCCGGCGACATGCCCGTCCTGGTGCCCTTCAGCGAGATGGCGGGCCAGATGCAGGTGCCGATCGCGGCCTACTGCCTGCAGACCGAGATCGGCGGCCGGGGCATCCTGCTGGGGAACGTACCGGGGGTGCCGCCGCCCACCGTTCTGATTCTCGGTGCGGGGCGGGTGGGCACTTTCGCCGCCCGCGACGCCCTGCTCACCGGCGCCCACGTGGTCGTGCTCGACGACAACCTGGAGAAACTGCGGGCGATCAACCGGGAGCTCTCGGGCCGGATCGTCACCGCTATCTGCGACACTGAACGGCTCAACCGCTATACGGCAATCGCCGATGTGGTCATCGGAGCGATCCTGCGGCCGGGGGAGCGGACCCCGACCATCATCACCGAAGCGATGGTGAAGAACATGCGCAAGGGCAGCGTCATCATCGACGTCTCGATCGACCAGGGCGGATGCGCGGAGACGAGCCGCCCGACCACCCTGGACCAGCCCACCTACGTCGTGCACAACGTCGTCCACTACTGCGTGCCGAACATGACCTCGAACATCGCCCGGACGGCCTCGCGGGCCCTCGCCGACTCCCTGGCGCCCTACCTCATGAGAATGGCCGCCCACGGGCTCGAGAGCAGCCTGCGCCGCGATCCCGGACTGGGTGAGGGGGTGTACCTCTACCGGGGCGCCTTCGTCAACGCACGCACCGCCGAAGTGTTCGGTTTTCCCACCACGCCGCTCGCCGAACTCATGGCCGCGGAGGGGAAGTCATGAACTGGCTCGACAATTACAAAGCGAAGCTGTTGAGCGCCGAGGAAGCGGTACGTTTCATCAAGAGCGGCGACCGGGTGTACTACGGCGGCAACGCCGCCATCCCGCAGGCGCTCGTTCGCGCCCTGGCCCAGCGTCGCGACGAACTCGAGAACATCCAGCTCAACCACGTCCTGCTGCTGGGCGAAGACCCGCTCTCGACCCCCGAGATGGCCGGTCACTTCCGCCACAACTCGCTCTTCGTGGGACCGGCCGACCGGCAGGCGGTGAACGAGGGACGGGCCGACTACGTGCCGATCTTCCTGCACCAGATCCCCCGTCTCTTCACCGGCGGGATCATCCCTCTGGATGTCTGCATGATCATGACCTCTCCGCCCGACGAACACGGATTCATGAGCTTCGGAGTCGAGACGCTGGCCTCGAAGGCCGCCAGCCAGTCCGCGCGGACCATCATCGTGCAGGTGAATGAGAAGATGCCGCGGGTGCTGGGGGACAGCTTCATCCACGTGAACCGCGCCAACGCCATCGTGGAGTACACCGAGCCGCTACCCACCCTCGAGGCGAGCCCGGCCAACGAGGTCGAGAGCGCCATCGGCGGCAACATCATCAAGCTCATCGAACCGGGGCAGACCCTCCAGATGGGGATCGGCGGCATCCCCGACGCCGTCTACGCCGCCATGGACGGTCCCTTCGATCTCGGCATCCATACCGAGATGATCTCCGACGGGGCCATGCTCGCGATCGAACGCGGGGTCGTGACGGGCAACCGCAAGACGATCCACCAGGGCAAGGTGATCATCACCTTCGCGCTGGGATCGGCCGAGCTATACGAGTTCCTCGACAACAACCCCCTGATCGAGGCGCACCCCGTCGAGTATGTGAACGATCCCTTCGTGGTGAGCCAGAACGAGAACATGGTGGCCATCAACTCGGCCATCGAGGTGGACCTCACCGGCCAGGTCTGTTCCGATTCGATCGGCCCGCGCATCTACTCGGGCTTCGGCGGGCAGGTGGATTTCATCCGCGGGGCGGCGCGCTCGAAAGGGGGCAAGCCGATCATCGCCCTGCCCGCGACCGCGAAGAACGGAGAGTTCTCCCGTATCGTCTCCTTCCTCAAGGAGGGAGCGGGAGTGGTCACCAGCCGGGCCGACGTGCACTTCATCGTAACCGAATACGGGATCGCCAACATCTTCGGGAAGAACCTGCAGGAGCGGGCTGAGGCGCTCATCTCGATCGCGGCCCCGCAGTTCCGGGACGACCTGACGGCCGCCGCGCAGGACCGCCGGTTGCTCCCCCGCGAGGTCTGAGGCCGGCGATATCCTCGACCGGTTCTCAGCGATACCGGCGAGGCAGGCGCCGGTGCACGATCACCGAGAGCAGGTAGAGGGCGCCGGCCGAGAGCACGATCGCCGATTCCGGCGCCACGCCCGTACCGTAGACCGCGATCCGGGGCACCGTCGTCAGCACGGCGCTCAGGCCGACCGCGGCGATCATCATGCTCCCCAGACGCCGCATGTAGTGCCCCGCCGTGGCCGCCGGCAGGGTCAGCAGCGCAATCACCAGGATCAGCCCGACGATCTGCATCAGGCTGACCACGGTCAGCGCCACCAGGGTGAGCAGGAGCAGGTGGGTGCGCAGGGGATCAACCCCCTGCAGCGCGGCGTACTCCCCGTCGAGGGTGATCGCCAGCAGCCGCTTGTAGGTCACCGCCACGGTGACCAGGATCACCAGATCCATACCGGCCAGGCGCAGGACGTCGCTCCACTCCACCACCGCGATATTGCCGAAGAGGTAGCTCATCAGCTCGACCTGGTAGCCGGGCGTGAACTTGACCAGCATGATCCCCGTTGCCATGCCGATCGCCCACATCGCTCCGATGAGAGTGTCGAGCCGCTCCCGGGAGCGCTCGTGAACCAGGCCGATCAGCACCGCCCCCCCCACAGCGGCGACCACGGCTCCGGTGAACGGGTCGAGGTCTCCGAAGGGGCCGGGCAGGTGGTACCGCAGCCAGATCGCCGCCCCGATCCCGCCCACCGCCATGTGGGCGATGGCGCCCACCAGGAAGACGATCCGCCGGGTCACCACGTAGGGACCG
>CAYSYY010000370.1:328-4192 GCA_964435265.1 uncultured Gemmatimonadota bacterium | reverse complement strand
GGTCGAGGTGTGCGCTCCCAGCGGGGTGGCACTCGAACGCTGGATGCCGGTGTTCATGTACGCTTCGTTGTCGTAGCAGACGTAGAGCATGTTATGCCCGCGCTCCATCGCCCCCGAAAGCGCCTGCAGCCCGATATCGTAGGTGCCGCCGTCACCGCCGAAGGCGATGAAGTTCATCCGCCCGGCCTGCTCCGCCGCCGGGGGCAGGTCGCCGTGCTTCTTCAGTGAGCGGTAGGCGGTCTCGACCCCGCTCATGGTCGAGGCGGCGTTCTCGAAGGCGTTGTGGATGAACGAGGTCTTCCAGGCGGTGTACGGGAAGATGGTCGTGATGACCTCCATGCATCCGGTGGCGCCGCCGACCACGGTATTGCGGCCGGCGGTGAGCATTATCTGGCGCAGGATGTTCGTGCCCATGCAGCCGGCGCAGGCACGGTGCCCGCCGGTCAGGAGGTCCTCGTTCTGAACGAGCTGCTTCAGGGTGACAGCCATCGGTTCCTCCTCCTCATGCCCGGCAGTCGAGCAGATTAACGACGGGCAGGTTCTCGCCGGCGGCGATCTTCTGCAGGGACTCGATCACTTCGGCGGCGGAGTTGAGCGTAAAATCGCGGCCGCCCAGTCCGTAGATCCAGTTGTGCACGGGAACGCCGCCGTCACGGCCGTAGAGGGCGGAGCGGATCTCGGAGAAGACCGGGCCGCCCCAGCCGCCGAAGCTGGCCGAGCGGTCGCAGACGGCGACCGCCGTGCGGCCCGAGAGCGCCGCGGCGAGCCATTCGGCCGGGAAGGGCCTGAACAGACGCAGCTTGATCAGGCCGATCTTCACCCCCTTCTCGCGGTAGGCGTCCACCACATCCTTGGCGGTACCGGCGCTGGAGCCGAGGATCACCATGACCAGCTCGGCGTCGTCGGTCCTGTACTCTTCGAAGAAGTCGTAGCGGCGACCGGTGAGGTCGGCGTACTCGTCGAAGACCTGCCGGGCCACGTCGAACACCCGCGGGTAAGCCTGCAGCTGGCTCCACTTGTGCTCGAAGTAGTAATCGGTCAGGTCGAGCGGGCCGACGGTTATGGGATGGTCCGGATCCAGCAGGGTGTAGACCGGCTTGTACGGGCCGATGAACTCCCAGGCGGCGTCGTCGGGAAGCAGGTGGAGGGTGTCTTCGGTATGGCTGAGAATGAACCCGTCGTAGTTGGTCATCGCCGGCAGGCGTACCTCGGCGTGCTCGCCGATGCGGAAGTTCATCAGGGCCGTGTCGTAGGCTTCCTGGGCGTTCTCGCAGAAATGGTGGATCCAGCCCGCGTCGCGGCCGCCCATCGAATCGCTGTGGTCGCTGTGGATGTTGATGTTCCCGCTCAGGGCGCGGTTAACCAACGCCATCTGGATCGGCAGGCGCAGCGATGAGGCGATGTACACGATCTCCCACATCAGGGCGAAGCCGGCCGAGCTGGTCGCGGTTATGGTGCGGGCGCCGGCGGCGGCCGAACCGACCGCGGCGCTCATCGCCGAATGCTCGCTCTCGACGAGGATCACCTCGGTGGTCGATTTCCCGTTGGCGACGAACTCGGTGAACTTGTGCATCATCTCGGTCTGGGGTGTGATCGGGAAGGCGGAGGCCACATGGGGACGCGCCTGCTTGAAGGCGTAGGCGACCGCTTCGTTCCCGGACAGAGCCGTCAGTTCCTGGTTTATCGCATGCATGCGGTCGCTCCTACTTCTCTTCGAGGACCATGACCAGCGCGGGCTTGCCCTTCTTCGCAGGCGGGCATTCGTTCGCGCAGATCCCACAGCCCTTGCAGTGGTCGAGGTTGATGCCCGTCACCACCGGCTTCTCCCCGGAGGTGTCGACCTCGATGGCCGCGTCGGGGCAGTAGATCCAGCAGAACAGGCAGTGGATGCAGTTCTCGGGGTGGAACTCGGGCACATAGGTGCGCCAGTCCCCCGTCTTGAAGGTCGCGGCGTTTCCGGCCTCGACGATGAGACCGGCCTCTACCAGCTCCTGGGCGCGTTTCAGACTCATTCCGTCACCAGCTCCTTGTTCGCCCGCTCCACGGCGAGCAGGTTGCCTTCGACCACCTCGGGCGAGAACTTGCCGCTGAAGCGGCGGGACATCTCGGCCTTGAGCTCATCCAGGGTCATGATCTCCTCGATGGCGAGCAGCGCCCCGGTCATAGGCATGTTGGGGATCGACCGGCCGAAGCAGTCCAGGGAGATCCTGGTCGCGTCGACCGTAACGATGCGTGCGCCCGGTACGCCGAGCTTCTCCCTGATCTGGTCCGGGCTGAGCGCGGTATTGATCAGGAAGATCGTCTCCGCACCCGCTCCCGCCGTCACCCCGGCGGCCGGTGAATCGAGCAGGGTGGGGTCGAGAACGACGATGATTTTCGGGTTCTCTATCCCGCAGTGCCGGCGGATGGGTTCAGCGCTGATCCTCGTATATCCGCGGACGGGAGCGCCGCGGCGCTCGGGGCCGTACTCGGGGAATCCCTGACCGTATTTACCCTTGGAGAGCACGGCCTGGGCGAGGAACATGGCGGCGGTCTTGGCACCCTGGCCGCCCCGGGCGTGCCAGCGGATCTCGACCATGTCAGCGGCCATCATTCACGCTCCTGGTGACTGAGTGAGGCGGGTGGTGAAACAGGTGGGGAATGGGACACATACAGAGCCTGTGCAGGCGCGGACAAAGCCCTGCCGCTGAATGCTCAACACTGTATGTACGGGCGATCGGGACTCAGGCATTCGCTGTCGTCGTCTTCGGTGCGGTCCCACGGGCGGGCTCCGAGCCGGCTCTTCTAACCTCGGTTATAGCGCCCCCGCGCGCAACAGAAACATCGCGTGCCTTGAGCAATCTCCGTCGTCAGGCATTCCTGATGATCTTCTTCACGGCCGCATACGCGTCGGTGTCATCGCGGGGTCGGCGGATCGACTTCAATTCAGTCAGGAACTTCAACATGATGAGGAGGCACTCGGTGAAACCGAGCATCTTCTGCGCGGCGTAGATGCGCTTCAATGTCAGATGCATCCTGATCAGACCGGTCTTCTGGAGTCTGACCAGATCCACCTTCGAAAGATCGTTCACCGACACCGGGCTGCTGTCATAGCGCCGGTATTCGGAGAAGTCAGTCATCCTGAGCCGCATGCCGTATCTGCCCTCGGTCGCCCACCGGAGCATCTCGGTGCCGGGATACGGATTGGCGATGGAGAAGTTGGTGTAGAGCATCTGCGGGATATTGCGCACGAATTCGATCGTCCGCATGACTGAAGCCCGGGTGTCGCCGGGCAGGCCCAGCATGACCGAGCAGGCCGGTTCGATCCCCTCCTCTTCGGTCAGCCGGAAGGCCCGCATCATATCATTCGGTGAGACCTCCTTGCGGATGATCCGGAGGACCTCGGTGTCGCCGCTCTCGATACCGTAACTGATCCTGATCAGACCCGACCGGTGGAGCAGCCGGAGCAGGTCCCGATCGACCAGATTGGCCCGGGTCCACCCCTCGAAGGTCAGCTTCAACCTCCGTTTCAGGATCTCGCGGCACACCGCTTCGATCATCGGCCGGTTCAGGGTCAGATTGGAATCCTGGAAGAAGAAATGCGAGACCCCTAGATCGGTGAGCCACCTCTCCATCTCATCGACGATGTTGGCCGGGGACCGGAAGCGAACGCACGGATTGGTCAGGGGTTCGCTGCAGTAAACGCATTTGAACGGGCAGCCCCGCGAAGCCATGATCGGCAGGAAGGCCCTCTTCCGGTGCTGCACGAAGGTTATCTGATAGGCGTCTTTTCTGAGCAGATGCATGGCCGGGAAGGGCAGGTCATCGAGGTTGAGACAGTGCTCGGCGGGCGGCGTTTCGATGACTTCCCCCCCCTCCCGATAG
>CAYSYY010000370.1:0-318 GCA_964435265.1 uncultured Gemmatimonadota bacterium | reverse complement strand
TGAAATCGGAGCTTCCGCTTTCGATAATCTCCAGGAACCGGTTGAAGGAGGCGTCCCCCTCGCCGAAGAAGCCGTAATCGAAGACTTCGGGGAAGGCCTCTTGCCGGAAGATGTTCATGTGCTCCCCGCCGATGAGGAGGCGGGCACGGCTGCCCCTTTCCTTCAACTCCTCGGCTACGGCGACGGCCTTATGGAAGATCGGCGATTTGGCGGTGAAGCCGATGATGTCGAATCCGCCGTACCGCAGCATCTCTATCTGGGTCGGGGGATCGGCTCCCTCGGCGGCGGCGTCGATGATCCTGACGGTGTGGCCTCGCC
>CAYSYY010000369.1:2972-4195 GCA_964435265.1 uncultured Gemmatimonadota bacterium | reverse complement strand
GATCCCGAGGGCGTCGATCAGGACCGTGCCGCTCGGTTTCACCGCGTACGGGTGCGATTCCGATCCGATGTAGACCGCGCCGATCTCCTGCGGATCGATGCGGGCACGGGCAACGGCGTACTTCGCCGCCTGCACCGAGATGGTGATCGTATCCTCATCCACGCCGGGGACGGTCTTCTCCTGGACCAGCAGGCCGTTGGTAATGGTGGCCGGGTCCTTCCCCCACTGGGCGGCGATCTCTTCCACCTTGATGCGGTAGCGAGGCACGTACGCTCCATATCCTACGATACCGGTCATGGGGCTCCTCTGCGGCTCGCGTGGTCGGTGTGCTGGAAAGCTGGTGCGGCAGGTTCCTCCTGGCGCATGCTGCCGTGTCATCGGGCTCCGGAGAATCTATAGAACCGGTCCGCGCCAGACAACCGGTGATGAACACTTCGGGGAGAGGATGCGGGTCTGGTCACGCCCCCGCGACGACGTGGACCAGCCAGGTCTCCTGGTTCTCCTCTTCGACCGTCTCCAGGTACTCATTGGTCCCGTCCCCCTCCTCGTCCACCTGTTGCCAAAAGAACCGGATATCGGAGAAGCCGGTCTCGGTGAGACAGTCGCGCACTTCGGGAAGCGACCAGAGGCGCCAGTCGTAGGTGAAGGCCCGCTCCCGGCGCGAGCCGTCGGGGAAGGTGAAGGATATGTGGCAGCGGGTGAATCCGGTCAGGGGATTGTAGGACTCCTGCTCCCAGTGATAGGTGAAGCCATCCCCCTCGCGTTCCTCCTCCGTCGCTATGATGGCCTCGGTGCCGCCGTACATCTCCAGGATCAGGATGCCCTCATCGCCGATCGCCTCGCGCACTCCGGCCAGGTAGCGCAGCAGGTCGGCCCGGGTATGCAGGGCGTAGAAGGAGAAGTTCATGGCCATCACCACGTCGGCGGGGTACCCCGACACCTCCCGCACGTCGGCTTCGACCAGTTCCACCCGTGCCGCGACCTCCTCCCCGGCCGGTTCGAGGTTGTGTTCCCGGCCCCAGGCCAGGGCTGCGGCGTCGATATCCACCGCCACCGCCCGGCGCCGCTCGTCGCTCTTCGCCCATTCGGCCGAGAGCCAGGCGGTGCCGGCGAAATCCTCGCGCAGCACGATCGGATCGCGGCCCCGCCGTTCGCGGAAGCGCGCGGTCAGGATCTCGATGTCGGATTCGGGATTCTGGACGGCCAACTGGTAGAGCTCCCAG
>CAYSYY010000369.1:0-2872 GCA_964435265.1 uncultured Gemmatimonadota bacterium | reverse complement strand
ACCCGCCCCTCGGGGGTGCGCGAACCGCGCAGGACGACGACCCCCGCCTGCTGGAGACGGCGCCGGGCGCCGGAGAACGAAGCCGGGGCGCCGCCGGCGCCGATCCCCTCGACGATGATCCCCCGGCAGCCCGCTTCGATGAAGCCCGTCACCGCGTACTCGTCGATGCCGACGTAGGTGGAGACGATGTCCACCCGCGGCAGATCCTCGAGATCGCCTACATCGAATTCCGACTGTGCCGTATGGCGCCGGGTCGGCCGGCGGTAGAAGACGACCCGGTCGGAATCCACCCACCCCAGCAGGCCGAGCGCTCCGCTCGTGAAGGTTTGCAGGCGGTGGGTGTCGCCCTTGTAGACCTCGCGGGCCGAGTTGATCTCGTCGTTGAGCATGACCAGGACGCCCATGCCCGTGGCCGCCGGATCGGCCGCCACCCGGATCGAGTTGAAGAGGTTCATGGGACCGTCGGCCGAGACCGACGACGACGGCCGCATGGCCCCGGTGCAGACGACCGGCTTGGCGCTCTTCACCGTCAGGTGCAGGAAGAAGGCGGTCTCGTCGAGGGTGTCGGTGCCGTGGGTGACGACCACTCCGTCACAGGGATCGGGACCTTCGAGCAGCGCGGTGATCCGCCGCGACATCTCCAGCCACCGCGGCACCGTCATCGATCCCGAGGAGATGTTGCTGAACTGCTCCACGCGCACGTCGGCGATCTCCTGCACTCCCGGGATCATCTCGAGGAGCTGCTCGCCGGTGAAGCCGATCGAGTACCCGCTCACCCGGGTGGGCGAGCCCGCCCGACTCGCGATCGTGCCACCGGTGGCCAGCACGACGATTCGAGGTCGTTCACTCTGGGCGCCGGCGCCCGCCGGAAGGGCGAGACCGCAGATGAGCGTACCGAGAACGAGCGAGCTGATGCGGGAGCAGGGCGTGCCGCGAACCATCGCCGGGACCTCCTGCCTGCGGGCGCAGGCGCCAGGGAAGAAGATTCCCGCTCATCATACTCTCCCGCCGGAGCTGCGGAAATAACCGACCGCGCGGGATCGTTATCGCTCAGGGCGCCGGACCCAGATCCTCCGCCCCGGATCCAGTGTGATGAACTTGTATGGCGCTTTCATGCGCGGCACCGGCGGCCCGTTCCATCTCCAGTCCTCATCGTTGGATGTGATCACCAGCGTCCAGGTCTCCCGCCACCACTCCCGCTCCTCGCGGCTCGTCGGAACAGGCTCGTACTCCTTCTCAATGATCCTGACCGTGATATCACCCTCATGGACTTCGAGGCGGTAGGTATCACTGACGCCGCAGATGAGCGTCCCTTCGTTATCGATCGCCCAGAGGTACCGGGGTGCGAAGGGCACCGGGAAGTTGATGTACCCCTCGAGACTGTAGATGGTCATCGGAGTGTGATCGATGACCGGGAGAGTGAGCGTATCACCGGTCGCTCCCTCCGGCCCGAGCACGATCACCCCTTCGGAAGTATCGAGGACATCCTGCGGGGATGAGAGCTGGATGGGCAGGAAGACCAGCGAATCGGCCGCTACCACCGGTGGATGGACCAGCGCCTCCATCTGCGGGATCGGCCGGCGGATCCTGAACACCGCCGGTGAAATCAGAACGCTGTGGAGATGCGTATGACCGCACGACATAACAGGACACTGCATGACACAGAGTGTGTGATGGTTTCGCCCCGAACTACGATATAATTCGTACTACATTTCTGTCTACCCCCTTCTTTATCCGATTAGGCACCTCCGAGGTTGATATGCTATCCTGTCGCCGTTGAGAGGAGGAGATCATGAAGAGGTTGCTCGCAACCACAGGTACAGTGGTCCTCGTCGGAGCCCTGGCCTATACCGGAGTCAGTGTATCGGCCCAGTCGCAGGAGGCGGTCCCCGAAGAGGTATCCGTTCTGGCGGGTGAGACCGTCGCGCTCATCATGAACGCCCTGCCCCGGCGCACCGAGACGCCGCTGCGCATAGCGGTCGAGGGACTGCAGACTGAGGATTATGAAACCCGGCTGGGCGAGCTGTTCGCGATGGCGGTAACGACCCGGCTCGTCCAGCGGGGGGACCAGCGCATCTCGGTAGTGGCCCTGCAGCACATCGAGGCCATAATGCACGCCCATCTTTTCCCGGAGGACGTGTCGCCCGACCAGGTCCGGCCCGATATCGAAAACCTCGACCTCCTCGTCAACGGCAAGGTCTACCTGGCGGGTGAGACCCTCTTCACCGTCATCCAGCTCCTGCGTATGCCCGACTTCGTCGTGGTGGACGGATTCGAACGATCGCTCCCCGCCTCCGATATCGTCCGGGAGCTCCTTGCCTCCGGCACCACCGCGCGTCCGGCCGGCGGGGACCGGTTCGAGCCCGATTCGCCCGAGCGAGCCCGTCGTCTTGAACCGGGCGTGGTCTTCCCGGACCATACCCTCCTGCCCGAGGGTGACGAGGACTGGTTCCTCCTCGAGATTGAGGAAACGGCCTCGGTGACGGTCTTCACCTTCGGCGATCTCGACACCTACCTCGAAGTGTACGGACCCGACGATCCCTCCACCCTGCAGGCCGAGAACGACGATGCCGAGGACCAGAACGCCCGGGTTACTTTCTTCACCACCGGTGGACGCTACTGGATCAAGGCCCGGGGATACAGTCTCAGTATCGCCGGACCGTACAGTATCGGCTGTGAGATCGAGACCTTCGCTGAAGATCCGACCGAGCCCGACAACTCCCTGGAACAGGCCGGACGACTCCTCCAGGATGCCGGGTGGGTGGAGCGGTTCATCCTTCCGGTCGGTGACCTCGACTGGTTCTCGCTCGACGTACCCGCCTCGATCGAACCGGGAGCCATGCTGACGGTGGAAACCGAGGGAGAACTCGAT
>CAYSYY010000368.1:0-4198 GCA_964435265.1 uncultured Gemmatimonadota bacterium | reverse complement strand
CCTCGGGGCGGATCTTCCCGGTCACCGAAGTGAAGATCTCCAGCCTGGTCAGCGCCCGCATCGAACGTCTGCTGGTCAAGGAGGGGGACCGCGTCGGCCGCGGTCAGATCCTGGTCGAGCTGGACCGGACCCTGTACGAAGCCCGTGTCCAGGGCGCCCGGGCGGCGCTGAGTACCCAGCAGGCGAACGCCGAAGCCAGCGAGGCCGCCATGAAACAGGCCGAGGATGCCCTGGCGATAGCCCGGGCCATGACCGAGCGCGAGGTGGGGGCGGCCCAGGATCTGCGCGATGCCCAGAACGCCCATGTCGGAGCACGGGCCCGCTATCAGGCCGCCCTGGCCCAGGTCGGCAGTGCGCAAGCCTCGCTCGAGCAGTCACTCGAGGACCTGAGCAGGACCACCATCCGCGCTCCCATGGCCGGGACGGTGACGGTGCTGGCGGTGGAGGAGGGGGAGATGGTGCTGGGCACCCAGATGACGATGGGAACCCAGCTCATGGCGATCTCCGATCTCTCCCGCATGGAGGTACAGGTCGATGTCGACGAGACCGATGTCGTGAGTGTCGCCGTCGGCCAGCGCGCCGAGGTCGAGGTGGACGCCCTGCCCGACACTCTCTTCGCCGGCCGGGTTACCGAGATCGCCAACGCCGGCACCACTATCGGCGCGGGTACGCAGATGGAGGTGACCAACTTCGCGGTCACGGTCGAGCTGCTGGAGACCGATCCCCGCCTGCGGCGGGGCATGTCGGCGGCCGTAGACATCATCACGGATACCCGGGAGAACACGATTTTTATCCCGATGCAGGCGCTCACGGCCAGACGGTCCGAGGATCTGGCGGTGTCTCAGGAACAGGAAGAGGCGATGCCGCCCGATCGGGGAACCGAGGAGGAATGGGTGGAAGTCGTATTCGTCGTGGCCGATGACGGCACGGCCCGGATGCGGAGAGTCGCAACGGGGATCTCGGGGACGACCACGATCGAGATCCTCTCCGGACTCGATGAAGGAGAACGGGTCATCACCGGACCCTTCCGACTTCTCAGCCGTACATTGAATGACGGCGAGAGGGTAAAGGTTACAGAATCACTGGTGGAGGACGCCCGGAACACCGGCCCGGGACGCCCGTAACGGCACAGCCGAAGGACCGGGAGCCAAGGACGGGGGAAAGATGGAAGCGATCATCAAGCTCGAAGGCATCACCAAGGAATACATCATGGGAACCCAGATCGTCCGGGCTCTGCGCGGGGTCGATCTGGAGATTCACGTCAACGAGTACGTCGCGATCATGGGTCCCTCGGGGTCGGGTAAATCGACGCTGATGAACCTGATCGGCTGTCTCGACACCCCTACCGATGGACGGTATCTCTTCGAGGGCGATCCGGTCGAGAAGATGACCGACGACGAGCTGGCCGCGATCCGGAACCAGCGGATCGGATTCGTCTTTCAGACCTTCAACCTGCTCCCCCGTGCCAACGCCCTCCACAATGTGGAACTCCCCCTCATCTACAGCGGCACCTCCGCCACCGAACGGCGTCAGCGCGCTCTCGACGCTCTCGACCTGGTCGGCCTGGGTGACCGTGTCGACCACCGGCCCAACGAACTCTCCGGCGGCCAGCGGCAGCGGGTGGCCATCGCCCGTGCCCTGGTCAACAATCCCTCGATAATCCTCGCCGACGAACCGACCGGGAACCTGGACACCACCACCGGTGAGGAGATCATGGCGGTGCTCGAGGAACTGTACCGTCATGGGAACGCCATCATCCTCGTCACCCACGAGGAGTACATCGCCGAGCACGCCACCCGGATCGTACGCATTCTCGACGGCAGGATCAGCAGCGACCAGAAGGTGGCCCGCCGCCGCGAGGCGAAGGACATCATGGCGGCTAAGGGGAAGTCGCATCTCTAGGGTCATGTCACGTGACACATGTCGGCACCGAGAGTGACGCTGCGCCCGGCAGGTCGCTCTGAAAACAGGTCACAGCCGCGCACAGGGACTACGGCCGGAGCGGCCCTGACGGGGTTCGGGATATGAGAGTTCCACGCCTCATCATAGAGCTGCATGAAGGCATACTGGCCGCGTTGCGCGCCCTGCGGGCCAGCCCCCTGCGGACCGTTCTGACCACCCTGGGGATCGTCGTCGGCGTCACCGCCGTCATCGCCATCATGAGCCTGATCCAGGGGCTCACCCGCACCTTCGAGCGGGAGGTGGCGTCGCTGGGAACCAATGTGCTCTACGTCAACAAGTACTCCTGGATCAGTATGGGGGACTTCTGGCAGTACCGGAACCGCAAGGACATCACCCTGCGCCAGGCGGAGGAACTGGTGGCGGAACTCCGGCTGCCCGTCGCGGCCACCATCTCGGCCGGCGCCGCCACTACCATGAAGTGGCAGGAGCGCACCGCCCGGAACGTCGAGATCCAGGGGTTGACGCCCGAGGGCCGGCTGGTGCACGGGCTGGAACCGGTGCGGGGCCGCTTCTTCACCGAGATCGAAGCCCGCGATCGCACCCAGGTCATCGTGCTCGGTCACGGTCTCTGGCAGGATCTTTTCACCGAGCGCGATCCGCTGGGCAAGCGGGTGCGGGTCGGAGGGAACGCCTTCACCGTCATCGGCGTGCTGCCCGAAGAGGGCAGCTTCATGGGGATCGACCGCGATAACCGGGCCGTAGTGCCGGTGCAGACGGTGCTCAAGCTCTTCGGTTCGCGCCGCTCGATGGGGATCGAGGTGCTGGCTCCGACGGCCGATGCGATCCCCGGAGTCGAGGACGAGATCCGCGGTGTGATGCGGCGCATCCGCCGGCTGGCACCCGACACCGAGGACGATTTCGCCATCAACCGGCAGGAGATGCTGGTCGATCTCTTCCACAGCCTGACCGCCGCGCTCTTCGCGGTCCTGATCGGGGTGGCCGGTCTCAGCCTGCTGGTGGGGGGGATCGGGATCATGAACATCATGCTGGTATCGGTCACCGAACGGACCCGTGAGATCGGGATACGCAAGAGCGTGGGCGCACGACGGCGCGACATCATGTACCAGTTCCTGGTCGAGAGCGTGGTGGTGAGCGGGGTGGGGGGAGTCATCGGCATGGCGCTCGGGCTCATCACCGCCTTCGCCGTCGCCGAACTCTCCTCGCTGCCCGCCGCGGCCCCGGTCTGGGCGGTGGTGCTGGGGCTGGCCTTCAGCGCCTCGGTGGGCATCTTCTTCGGCCTCTACCCGGCCGCCAAGGCCGCCGGCCTCGATCCGATCGAGGCCCTGCGGTACGAATAGGAGGGCGGGGTGTCGGTCGAGATCAGGGAAACGGGGCGCATCGCCGCCACTTCGCTGCTGGCCAATCCCCTGCGCAGTCTGCTGACCAGCCTCGGAGTCATCATCGGAGTTCTGGCGGTGGTGGGGATGAGCAGCATGATCGAAGGGCTCGACCGGTACGTGGCCGCCGAACTGAGCGATCTGGGCACCGAGACCTTCCATGTGCAGGCCCGGCCGAGCGTGGAGGTGCAGGTGGGCGGGCACTCCAACCTGCCCGACTGGGAGGACCTGAAGCTGGAGTACCAGGCCGCCATAGAGAGCAACGCGCCGTCGGTCGAACTGGTCTCGGCCTACTCGACCCGTTTCGGAGCCGAGCTGCGGTACGGCGGCGAGAAGACCAATCCCAACGTGCTCCTGCAGGGCGGAGACGAGAACCTGCCGCGCCTGCAGGGTCTCGACCTGGAATCGGGACGCTACCTGAGCCGGATCGACACCGAGCAGCGGCGCAACGTGGTTATCCTGGGGCAGGACCTGGTCGAGAAGTTCTTCTCCCGGATCGATCCGCTGGGACGGGAACTGCGCATCGACGGACACCGTTTCCTGGTGATCGGCACGCTCGAGAAGCAGGGTGAGTTCCTCGGCTTCAGCCAGGACAACATGGTCCTGATCCCGGTTACGACCTTCCGCAAGTACTGGGGCCGGCGGAGCGAGCTCGCCTTCACGATAAAGGCCCGCGAAGGCCGGCTGGACCAGGCCATCGACGAGACGGTGGCGGTGCTGCGGCGCGAGCGCGGGGTGCTCCCCGGGCGACCGAACGATTTCGAGGTCATGACCTCGGATTCGATCCGCGAGATGATGGGTTCCCTGATCATGGGCATCAGCCTGGTCATGGTGGGGATTGCCAGTATCAGCCTGCTGGTGGGGGGGATCGGGATCATGAACATCATGCTGGTGTCGGT
>CAYSYY010000367.1:0-4204 GCA_964435265.1 uncultured Gemmatimonadota bacterium | reverse complement strand
ACGGTGGAGGAGGGCGGTCCGTATAACGAGGCGGACATCGTCGAGAGTATCCAGGCGATCCAAACCCTCTACATGGAGGAAGGGTACGTCTTCGCCAACGGCGAACCGGACCCCAGCTTCGGCGGCCCCGATGGGCGGACGGTGAACATCACCGTGAATTTCTATGAGGGCGAGCCGGCCGACGTGGCCCACATCTTCATCACCGGGAACACCCGCACCAAGGAACACGTGATCCGGCGGGAGATCCTGCTCAAACCAGGCAACCGCTTCTCCCGCTCCCACTTCGAGCGATCGATCCGCGAGGTGATGGCGCTCAACTACTTCTCCAACGTCGAGCTGGAGCCGCCCCCGCAGCCCACCCCCGAGGGCGACCTCGACGTCTCCATCAAGGTCACCGAGCGGCCGACCGGGCAGGCCATCATGGGGGCGGGGTACAGCGAGCGGGACGGCCTGGTCGGGAACATCGGGCTGCAGCTCCCCAACGTCTTCGGCAACGGCCAGGAACTGCAGTTCAACTGGGATTTCGGGCGCATCAGGCGCACCATCATGGTCGGCTTCACCGAACCGTGGCTCTTCAATACTCCCACCCTGGTGGGCGCGACCGTGTACCGCAGCGAGTACTTCTACAACATCTACTACAAGCAGCGCCGCGAGGGTTTCTCGTTACAGCTGGGGCGGCGGCTGCGCTGGCCCGACGACTACTTCCGCACCAGCTTCGGCTACCGGCTCGAAGACACGCTCTTCTACGACTTCATCGAGAACTACAATCCCAGCTCCGCCTACGATCTGCGGCAGTGGGACTGGCCGATCCGCAACTCCTCCCTCTCCTGGACGATCTACCGCGACTGCCGCGACCGGCCGGATTTCCCGACCCGCGGCTCGATCAACACCCTGCGCACCGAGGTCGCCGGCGGTCCGCTGGGCGGCGACGAGCAGTACCTCAAATGGGATCTCACCCAGGCCTTCTATTTCCCGACCTGGACGAACGTGACCATGGCGCTCAAACTCCGGGCCGGACTGGTCGAGCCCTACTCCGGCTGGAATCAGGATGGCTTCATCCCCTTCAACGTCAAGTACCTGCCCGGCGGTACTTCCTTCGACGGCCAGATCCGCGGTTACGAGAACCGCCGGGTCGGCCCCATCGACCAGGACGGCCTGGAGATAGGCGGGCAGTCCCTGCTCATCTTCACCCTGGAGTACACCTTCCCCCTGGCCCCCGAACAGCAGATCTACGGCCTGGTTTTCTCCGACGCGGGCAACGCCTGGCTGGATCTCGGCGATACCGATCCCTTCGATCTGCGTCGCTCGATCGGCTTCGGCCTGCGCATGTACACCCCCATGGTGGGGCTCATCGGATTTGACTTCGCCTACGGCTTCGATCACTTTGAGGACGGGCGGCGCAAGGGACGCTGGATCCCCCACTTCCAGTTCGGAGCACAGTTCTACTAGCAGGCGTCCGACCGGCCCGGCGGCCGGGTTCGGCGGCGCCGCCCCGCGAGGAGGCACACGATGCGCAAGTCACTGACAGCCGGTGTTTTCGGAGGCTTCGTCTTCGCCCTTCTGGTCGGTGCGACGATGCTCCCCCAGAGCGGGGGCATGAAGCTCGGTTTCATCGACTCCCAGGCGGTCATCGGCGCCTATCCCGGCACCCAGGAAGCCCAGGCGACCTTCTCCACCGAGAACAGTGCCTGGGAGAGGCAGGCGGCGGCGCTGCAGGAAGAAGTGAACCGGCTCAATACCGAGCTGGAGCGCCAGAGCATGGCCATGACCCAGGAACGCCGGACCCAGCTCACCGCCCAGCTGCAGCAGAAGTACGCCGAGTACCAGAACTTCATCGATCGTGTCTGGGGCCAGACCGGCGAGGCCTACCAGCGCAACCAGGAACTGATGCAGCCCATCGTCGCCCGGGTGAACGAGATCCTGGAGCAGGTGGGGGCCGCGGAGGAGTGGGATTTCATCTTCGATGCCGCCTCGGGCGGGATCGTCTACGCCAATCCCCAGTACGACCTGACCCCGAAGATCATCGAGCTGATGAACCCGGGCGGTGCTGCGCCCGACCGCCGGTAACCGGGAATGCTCGCCAGCGATATCGCCGCCCTGGTCGGTGGGCGGCTGGAGGGTGACGACACCGAGCTTGCCGCCGTCGCCCCCCTCGACCGCGCGGGTCCCTCCGATCTCTCCTTCCTGCATGCGGCCCGCTACGCCGACCAGCTCGGCGCTACGAACGCAGGAGCGGTGCTGGTGGCCGCCGATCTCACCGTGTCCTGCGACCGCCCCCTGATCCGTGTTCCCGATCCCTACGCCGCTCTGACGATCGTCCTCGAACAGCTCTATCCGCCCGAAGAAGTCCCGTCCCCAGGGATCCATCCGCTCGCCTGGGTCGATGACGCCGCCGTTCTCGGAACCGGGGTATCGGTCGGCCCCTTCGCCGTGATCGAACACGGCGCGTGCATCGGCGCCCGCAGCGCCATCGGCGCCGGTGTCTTCGTCGGGCACGACGCTTCGATCGGCGCCGACTGCCGGCTGCACCCCGGGGCGGTCGTGTACCGGCGCTGCGTGCTCGGAGACCGGGTGGAACTGCTCGCCAACGCCGTGGTGGGCTCGGACGGTTTCGGCCACAGCCGCGAAGACGGCGAGTGGAAGAAGATCCCCCACATGGGGATAGCGGTCCTGGAGGATGACGTGCTGGTGGGGGCCGGTTCCACCATAGACCGCGCCACCTTCGGGGAAACCCGGATCGGCCGTGGAACCAAGATTGATAATCTTGTCATGGTCGCCCACAATTGTACGGTGGGACCGAACACAGCCCTGGCCGCGCAGGCCGGAATGGCGGGTTCCACGAAGATCGGAGCCGGTGTGCAGGTTGGCGGCCAGGCGGGATTCTCCGGCCACATCACCGTGCACGACGAGGCCGTCATCGGCGCCCAGTCGGGGGTGGACAAGGATGTCGAGGCGGGTACCTACGTCTTCGGGTACCCGGCCCGCCCGTACCGGGAGGCCTTCGGGATGCTGGCCGCTCTGAGCCGCCTGCCCGAACTGCGCAAGCGGGTGCGGGAGCTGGAGCAGCGCCTCGCCGACCTGGAAGACAGAACCGGGTAGCCGGCGGACCATTCCGTCCAGAACGGGGAGTACCCATGACTCTGCAAGCCCTCCAGGCCACGGTCGCGAAGCCGGCGACCATGACCGGTATCGGCCTCCACACCGGCGAGAAGGCGAGCGTCACCTTCCGCCCGGCCCCCCCCGATTCGGGGATCGTCTTCATCCGATCCGATCTGGAGGGCAAACCGGAGATCAGGGCCGATATCGATAACGTCATCGATATCGACCGCGGGACCTCGATCGGTTCCAACGGCGCCCGGGTGACCACGGTGGAACACCTGCTGGCCGCTCTGAGCGGTCTGTGCATCGACAATGTCTACGTCGAACTCGACGGGCCGGAGCCGCCGGTGGGGGACGGTTCGGCGATGCCGTTCGTCGAGGTGCTCCTGAAAGCGGGGAAGAAGGAGCAGGAGGCACCGCGCCGCTACCTCGAGGTGGATGAGACGATCATCTACACCGAGCCCGAGCGGGGGGTGGACCTCAACGTCATCCCCTCCGACCGGTTCCGTCTCACCTTCATGGTCGACTACCAGAACCCGGCCCTGGGCACCCAGTACACCACCATGTACGATCTGGAAGAGGAGTTCGTGACCGAGTATGCGGCGGCCCGGACCTTCTGTTTCCTGGGGGAAGTGGAGGAGATGGCCGAGCGCGGGCTCATCAAGGGAGGGGCCATCGACAACGCCGTCGTGATCATCGACCACGATATCGGTGATGAGGAGTTCGCGAACCTCCGGAAGGGTTTCAACATTCCCGCCGGCGCCCCGCGGACCATGGGCGAGGTGATCGTCGGAGGGGGCTTCAGGTTCTACAACGAGCCGGTCCGGCACAAGGCCCTCGACCTGATCGGCGATTTCGCCCTGCTGGGCCGGCCGCTCAAGGCCCATGTGCTGGCCGGGCGCTCGGGGCACGCCGCCAACGTCGAGGTGGTCCGCAAGCTCCGGCAGTTCCAGGAGAAGAAAGATATCGAGCTCAAGTACCAGGGGGGGCGGGCCGCCAAAGGGGTGCTCGACATCCACGCCATCAACCGGATCCTGCCCCACCGCTACCCCTTCCTGCTGGTGGACCGGATCGTCGACCTGGTGCCGCGCGAACGGGTGGTGGG
>CAYSYY010000366.1:0-4204 GCA_964435265.1 uncultured Gemmatimonadota bacterium | reverse complement strand
CCTGCTTCGACGAGCATGGTGAGGCTAGTGTCGGCACGGGTGACGTGCCCGACGGTACCCTTCTTCAGCTGATCCCCCGGATGCGCGATACGCACCGCGATATCGGTCGTCCGGAGCGGGATCGCTGAAGCCCGGCCTAGAACAGGAGCCGGCCAGGCGATATGGAAAACGACCTGAGCCATCGGCCCGGACTGCCTGGAGTCCGTTGGAAGCTCGTCACATCCCCCGAAAAAGACCATCAATACGAACAGCGCGGCAGCAGACAGGGAGACGTGACGTTGCCTGATGTGCAATACCATCGTCTGCACCCTCGTAATGTATGTAGAGACAGATTGTAGATATCCCGGGAACAGAATTCAAATCTGCTTTCACAGAATGTGTATATCATCCCCCTCCGAATCCGGGAGCCCCGATCCCAGGGGGACTCCGAATTCATCCAGGGTGATCGCGCCGCCGATGATGGCCAGGGCGAAGGCCAGCGGGATCGCCGCCGGGTGGTGGCTACGGCGATCGAGCAGGAAAGCGGAGAGCCCGAGGGTCAGGAGTCCGATCAGGGACAGCGTGACGAGGTCACCCGTCCGCCAGCCCCGTACCAGCCGTGCCGTCACCTCCCCGCCCGGCCACGGTTCTCCGGTCGCTCCCTCCACCAGTCGCAACCGGACGGTCTCTCCCCGGCGTTGTCCGGCCAGGGCCAGACGGATGTGCCACGGGTGGCTGACCGTGATCCCGTCGACCGCCCGCACGATATATGCGGTCGGATCGTCGGGCCAGCCGGGCCCGATGGCCGGGGAAGCTCCGGATTTCAGCCGAACGATGTCCGGACCGCCGCGGGCTGCAGCAACCTCGACCGGCAGGTCGACCCGTTGAGTATAGCGCAGAAGCCCCAGCAGCATGGCCGCGGCCAATACCGCCCATACGGCCCAGATCACCCGGAGCGTCAATGTCCGGGAGACGAGCATGGCGGTAGTCTATCCCGAAGGCGCGATCGGATACAATCGGTACGGGGAGCGGTCCCGGCGGCTGCCGCCACGACGGATTGCAGTACACGACGCCGTACGAACTGAACGGTGGGCTCAGTCGGACTCAGCGGACGTATTCCCGGGCCGGGTGCGCGGCGGCAGCAGCCGGGCACCGCCTTCGGCCACCAATGTGCCCAGGAAGATCAGGGCGCCTCCGGCGTAGGCGGCCGGCGCGAGCACCTCGCCCAGCAGGAGGAAGGCGAAAAAAGCCGCCAGGGGGGTTTCGAGGGTGATGATGACGGCCGCGCGGGTGGCGCTGATGAAGCGCTGCCAGTGAATCTGCAGGGCCAGGGTTACCGCCGCCATGATCCCGAGCGCCAGCCAGCGCCAGGTGAAGGCCCAGGTGAACTCCACCGCCGGTGATTCCATGAGCAGGGCGCCGGGCACCGCTACGGCCAGGATCCCCACCGCCTGGATCAGCGTCAGGGCTCGGGTGTCGTAGTCGTCCGTGAACATCTCCACGAAGACGATGTAGAGGGCGAAGAAGACGGCTCCCAGCAGGGTGAGGAGATCACCGACATTGAAACCGGCGCCCGACGGCGAGGTCAGGATCCACAGCCCCGCGAGGCAGAAGAGCACCCCGGCGATCGAGGTGACCCGCGGGATGGTACGTTCGATGGCGATCACCAGCAGCGGCACGATCACCACCGTGAGACCGGTCAGGAATCCCGACATGCTGGCGCCGGTGTGTTCGAGTCCCGCCGTCTGGAAAACGAATCCCGCCCCCAGCACGGCCCCCAGCAACAGGCCGCGGCTCCAGGTACCGGGCCTGATGTCTTTGAGCCGCGTCCGGTAGAGCGCGAACCAGATCGCGCCGGCCAGCACGAACCGCAGTACCACGAAGAGGGCCGGAGTGGCCCAGGCGACCGCCGCCTTGGCCAGAGCGAAGGACGTACTCCAGATGAGGGTGATCGAGACGAAAACGATATCGGCCCGGGTGGAACGCTTCATCGCACGGTCAGCCGGAACGAGGTCGTCATCGAGGGAATCAGCTCTCCCCCCGGCGGCGGGCGGCCGTGCGGCTGTGCTGCAGACGGCTGAGGAAGTCGTCACGCCACGGCGCCGAGGCTGTGAACCAGCCGCGCAGCAGCGCCTCGTACTCCGGAGTGAGTTCGGTGTCGCGGCGCCCCATGACGGTCCGGGCGGTTTCCACCATCCGATCGAGCCGGTACTCCTTGTAGTTGCCGGGCTGGCCCCAGATGAAGTCGGGCACCCAGGCCGGATGGAAGCCCGCACCGAAGAGGTTGCAGCCCACTCCGGCCACCATGCCGGTGATGAGGGTTGTGCCGATGGCGGTTTTGGTATGATCGCCCAGGCAGCACCCCAGAAACATCCGACCGCTCCCCACGGTCGCTCCGTCCACCACGGTGGCGATCTCATCGTAGGTGTTCTTCAGATCGCTGTTGTTGGTGGCCGCCCCCAGGTTCACCCAGGCGCCGAGGACGGCGTGGCCGAGGTAGCCGTCGTGCTGCTTGTTGGCGAAACCCTGCAACATCGTGTTCTCGAGTTCGCCGCCGACCTTGCAGCGTTCCCCGATCGAGCAGCCGCTGTAAAGGACGGCCCGCACCTTCACGAGCGAATCCCTTCCGAGGTAGCAGGGACCCTCAAGAACCGCCCCTGCCATGATGTGGACGCCGTCATCCAGCACGATCGGACCGCGCCGGGTATCGAGCACCACCCCCGGATCGATCGTGATGTCACGTCCCCGGTAGAGCCCCCCCTCCCCCAGCAGGTGCCAGGGATCGGATCCGGTCCGGCCGGCGCCCGGCGGAGAAGCGCCGCCGGCGTCGGGGACGCCGGGTTCGGGGCTGCCGGGTCCGGGGACGCCGGGTCCGGGGCTGCCGGGTCCGAAGCTGCCGGGTCCGGGGCCGCCGTCATCGTGACGGCCGGAGAAATCGACGAGATCCAGCCGCTCGAGGTCGGCGCTGATCTCGGTCGGGCTCGCCTCGAGCAGGTCGTACCACACCCCGAGGCGCGGCCAGTCCACCGTCCGAGCGGGCACCGTCGCGGCCGCGAGGCGCGTCGCCGGATCGGCCTGCGATTCCCCCCCGGGGCCGGCGCCCGGATCGGCGCCCGGATCGACCCCCGGTTCGGTATCGGAGGATGGGGCCGCCTCGATCGACGCGACCGCCGCCAGGACCTCGCCGGCGGCGGTGACACAGGCCTGCCCGGCCTCCAGCGCCCCCGCTTCGGCGACCAGTTCGCGAGTCCAGAGGACCCGCCCGTTGAGCCAGAGCGAGGTTTCCGAACCGGCCGGATCCAGGGCCGGACAGGGGGCTGTATTTTTCTTGTATTTTTTTTCGGCCGGGGGCCGCATTCCGGGCCTCACGGCCAGGAAATCCACCCCCGAGCCGGTCGCCCGCCAGGCCTTCTCCCACAGCGGCAGGATGCCGCAGCGCACCTCGAGCAGGCTCCTGAGAGCAGTCAGGGGCAGGAACCGGCGCCAGCCGGCGTCTTCGAAGAGGATCGTTCTCATGGCGGTCCCTCCGGGGAGGAAGGTACACAGTGGAGAACGGTTCTGACTAAAAGAAAAGGAGCAGCGGGTGGGCCCTCTGCTCCTTCTCGATCGCTGAAAGTGACTGGTTCTAGTTGATGGCGTCCTTCAGCGACTTGCCGGCCTTGAACTTCGGCACCTTGCTGGCGGGAATCGAGATGGTGGCGCCGGTGCGGGGGTTGCGACCCATGCGGGCGGCCCGCCGCGAGGCCGAGAACGTGCCGAAACCGACGATCGTGACCTTGTCGCCCTTCTTCAGCGCGTGGGTGATGCCGTCGAATGCGGCGTTGATGGCGACTTCCGCCTTGGCCTTCGAGATCCCGGCCGCGTCGGCTGCCTTGGCAACGATTTCCTTCTTGGTCATGCTGTCACCTCCTGCCGGTCGATTCTGGTGAATCTCCGAGTCTGCACCTGCTGTCATTCTAGGCGTTCGCCGGGGTTTCCGTCAACCCGCCATCCGGCGAAAAACCGCGTCAGAACACAGTTTTCCGCCGCTCGTACTTGATCTCAGGGATGTCCTTGATCGCGATCACGAACCAGTATCCCCGACCTGGTCCGGTCGTCACCACCTGCAGCCGAGCCTCCCAGCAGTGCAGATCCCGGTAGATGCTGATCGAATGCCGGACCAGCTCCCTGCGGGTGAAGTCGTAACGTGCCGCCGTCGTCAGGGTCCAGCGGGGCAGGTTGAGCG
>CAYSYY010000365.1:0-4212 GCA_964435265.1 uncultured Gemmatimonadota bacterium | reverse complement strand
GAGGGCTGCTCACGTCGGAATGGGGCATCACCCCGACCGGCCGGGAGGCGAAGTTCTACGAACTCACCACCAAAGGACGCTGTCAGCTCACCGACCGGGCCCGGTCGTGGGATGTCTACACCGACGCCATGGCGAAGGTCCTGAACGCCCGCCGCGCACCGGGGGAGGTGTCGACATGAGAAAGCGGCGCAGCACCCACATCAACGGTCGTCTGGCCAAGGTGACCGATCTTCCGGCCGGTGATGATGTCGCGCGCGAGTTCGCCGCCCACCTGCAGCTGAAGGTGGATGACCTCGTCGCCCGCGGCTGGGGTGAGGCAGAAGCCCGGCGGGAAGCCGAACGCCGGTTGACGGAACTGGACGGAAGCGAAGGGGCCTGCCGCGATCTGGCCGAGCGTTTCGAGCGCCGGGGCCAGTGGCGGATCCGGCGCGATCACTGGAGGCTGGATTCCAGGGTCGCTCTGCGCACGCTGGCGGCCCGGCCGCTCACGACCGTGATGATCGTCCTCCTGCTGGCCCTGGGCGTCGCGGCCACGACGGCCATCTACAGTGTGGTCCGCGGGGTTCTCCTGAAACCCCTGCCGTACCCGGAACCCGAGCGGCTTGTCCGGATCTCGGAACGGAACGTGGGCCTGGGCTTCCCCTCCTTCTCGGTGACCGGTCCGGCCTTCCTGGAATGGGAAACCCGGAGCCGCACCGTTGACCGGATGGCCTACTATCTGACCGGGAACGCCGCCCTGACCGGTGAGGGCGATCCCGAGGTCATCCGCGCCGCCTACGTTTACGGCGAGTTCTTCGGCGTGCTGGGCCTGCAGCCGCTGCTGGGTCGCGCTCTCACCTCCGACGACTGCCGGACCGGGCAGGAGAACGTGGCCGTGCTGAGCGAGGGCTTCTGGAGATCCCGTTTCGGGGCCGACGAGGCGGTGGTCGGCCGCGAGATCATGGTGGATGAAGTGCCGCTGACCGTCGTCGGCGTCATGCCCGAACGCTGCCGGCAGCCCGAGGCGAACATCGACCTCTGGACGCCCTGGCCGCTGCCCGAGTGGGCGCATGCGCAGGGCGGCAATCATTTCCTGAGTGTCATCGGTCGGCTGGAACCGGGAATCGGATTGGCGGAGACCGAAGCGGAGCTGTCGGTCATCGGGACTGCGCTCGACGAACGGTTCCCCGAGGACCGGCCGGGGTGGGATACGACCGTGCAGCCCCTGCATGCGACCGTGATCGGCGATGTGGACCGGCCCCTGCTGATCCTCTTCGCCGCGGTGGGTCTGGTCCTGCTGATCGTCTGCGCCAACGTGGCCAACCTGATGCTGGTGCGCGGTCTCGAACGGGGCGGCGAGATCGGCATCCGCATCTCGCTGGGCGCCTCGCGCCGGGATATCATCAGGCAGTTCCTCATCGAGAGCCTGATCCTGGCCCTCGGCGGCGCCGCGATCGGGATCGGGCTGGCGGTTCTCATCACTCCGGTCATCCTCACCCTGGCCGGTGGAATGCTTCCCGCACAGAACCGGATCGCCGTCGATGCCGGCACCCTGCTCTTCACCCTGATCGTAACCCTGGGGACGGGGGTGCTGTTCGGGCTCATCCCCGCGGTCCAGAGCGTGCGGCAGTTCGGTCGCGACCGGCTGCGCGATTCCCTCTACGGCGGTCGAACCGTCACTCCCCGCGGCCGTCTCCGTGGCGCCCTGGTGATCACCGAGATCGCGCTGGCCATGCTCCTCTTCACCGGCGCCGGCCTGCTGCTGCGCAGCTTCTCCGGGCTGCTGAACGCCGATCCCGGCTACGACGCCCGGGGCACGCTCACCTTCCGGATCGAGCTTCCCTATGCCCGCTACAACCAGCTCGAGCCTGTCCAGACCTTCTACAGCGCCATCCTGACCGGTCTGCCGACGGTGCCGGGCGTGAGCGGTGTGGCCGCCACCAACACCCTGCCGCTGATCGACGGGCGGGGAGTCATCGTCTTCCGTGAGGTAGGGGATACAAAGCCATGGACTGAATGCGCCGCGGCCAGCTATCGGAGCGTGACCCCCGGATTCTTCGAGGTGATGAGGATCCCGCTGCTGCATGGGCGGGCGTTCACCGACGACGATGTCCTCTCCAACCCGCGGGTTGTCATTGTGAACCAGGCCATGGTCGATCAATTCTGGCCGGATTCCGACCCGCTCGGCCGGCAGGTCGAGATGTCCCTGGGATCGGGGGGAGCCCTCCGGATCGTGGGGATCGTGGGGAACGTGCATCAGCAGGCTCTCGAGCTCCCCCCCGATCCGGCCTTCTACCTTCCCCTGGCCCAGCTCTCCTCGCCGTCGGCGTCGTACATAGTGCGCTACGAGGGCGACCGGGGGAATGTCCTGACCGGGCTGCGGGAGCGGCTGGCCGAAGTGGATCCGAACCTGCCCCTGGCCCGGGTGCTGGATTTCGAGGAGATCACCCGCCGGGCCACGGCCTCGCAGCGTTTCGCCGGGATCCTGGCGGGGATCTTCGCTGGACTGGCCCTGCTGCTCTCGATGGCCGGGATCTACAGCGTGGCGGCCTATGCGGTGAGCTGCCGCCGCCGCGAATTCGGTATCCGGATCGCCATCGGGGCGTGCTCGGTCGATATCGTCAGGGGCGTATTGAGGAACAACGCGCCGCTGATCCTGCTGGGGATCGCTCTCGGGCTGACCGGTTCGCTGCTGACCACCCGTCTCATCCAGGGCCTGCTCTACGGGATCGGACCGTGGCACGCCTCCAGCTATGTCATGGCCGTGATCGTGGTCTTCCTGGTCATGACAGGGGCCGTGCTCATTCCGGCTCAGCGGGCCGCGCGGATCGATCCGGTGGCCTCGATCACTGAGGGGATATAGAGCCACAGAGTACGGGCCACCCCGGCCCACGGCTCCAGCGCGGTTCCATGAAGAACCCCCGGCGGCCGGAAGGCTGCCGGGGGTTTTATCTGGAGCGAGAGACGGGACTCGAACCCGCGACAATCACGTTGGCAACGTGAGGCTCTACCAGCTGAGCTACTCTCGCCGGTCGCGATCGGCTCCGCAGCGGGCGGAGCACCCGTAAATACTGTGGAAAAAGGCCGCCCGAATCAATGCGAAATTGTCCGCCGGGTGTCGGTCGAATGAAGTAACATAAGGACCGGAAAGAGCTTACGGATTCCCCGCGAACCGCGTGTCCGGCCGGCGGCACCGGTGTGCCCGGGGAGAGGATTGGATCCGCAGATCGAGGGGGCGATCGCCCATGCCGAAGCCGGGACCGGAGGACAGGCGGGCGCTGTTCCGGTACCTGCCGTCGATCGAAGAATTGACCGCCGCTCTGGCGACCCGCGCCGGAACCCGCCTGAGCCGGGAGGCGCGCACCAACCTCGGCCGGCGGGTCGTGGCCGAGCTGCGCCGGCGCATCGAGACCGGGGAATGGATGCCCGAGGGGAAAGCCGATGCCCTGGCCGTTGCCCGGCGCGAGATCCGGGCTGCCGCGACCCGGTTGGCGACACCCGCTCCCCGTCCGGTGATCAACGCGGCCGGAGTCGTGCTGCATACCAACCTGGGACGGGCGCCCCTGGCCCCGGATGCCCTGCGCACGATCCGGGCCACGGCCGGGGGATACTGCGATCTGGAGTACGACCTCGCCCTGGGCCGGCGGGGCAGCCGGCTGGCTCTGGTCGAGGAGATGCTCTGCGTGCTGAGCGGGGCCGAGGCGGCCCTGGCGGTTAACAACAACGCCGGCGCGGTCCTGCTCGCCCTCGATACCCTGGCCTCGGGGCGGGAAGTGATAGTCTCGCGCGGGCACCTGGTCGAGATCGGCGGCTCCTTCCGGATGCCCGAGATCATGAAGAAGAGCGGGGCGAGGATCGTGGAGGTGGGCACCACCAACAAGACCCACCTGCGCGACTACGCCCGGGCCGTCACCCGGCGAACCGGGCTGATCCTGCACGTGCACCAGAGCAACTTCGTGCAGAAGGGTTTCGTGGCCGACGTCCCCCTGGCCGGACTGGTCGCCCTGGGAACCGAACACGGGGTGGGGGTGCTCGATGACCAGGGCAGCGGCATCCTCGCCGAACCCGGGCGGCTGGGCGCGCCGCTGGAGCCGACCGTGCGGGAGAGTCTCGAGGCCGGGGTCACGGCCGTCACCTGTTCGGGGGACAAGCTCCTGGGCGGCTCGCAGGCGGGACTCATCTTCGGCTCGGCGGAGGCGCTCGGCCGCATGAAGGCCAATCCGCTGGCTCGGG